>JASIJN010000497.1 GCA_030050125.1 Streptosporangiaceae bacterium
GATCGGGTGGTACGACCACGAGGTGCCGGCCCAGTTCACCACGTGCTGCACCCAGCCCGGTGAGCTGGCCGCGGTCGGCTCGATCACCTGCGAGGGCAGCCCGCCCGGCATGTCCGGCTGGGCCTGCAGCAGCCCGTCGATGATCCAGATCACGCCGAAGCCGATCCGCAGCAGCCGCCGCCAGGACGGCTCCGGCGTGGCCGGGCCCGCGGCCCGGCCCGGCCGCAGCCACTCCCGGACGCTGACCCAGGCCACGGCGAGCAACGCGAAGATCAGCAGCACGATCAGGCCCTGATGCAGCAGGGCCGCGCGGAACGCCGCGATCAGCGTGGGGTCGTTGGCGTTGAGGCCAGAGGTCATCCCAGACATCGGCTCACCCCGGCAGGTTCGGCGGCGACGCGTGGGCGGACAGCGATCTTATGGCGGAGTTCATGATCGCGTCCACCGAGGCACGCTGGGCGTTCAGGGTCCGCAGCGCCCGCTGCAGGGCGGCCGTGTCGGCCGCCTTGGCCCGCGGGTTCCCGAGGTTCTGCAGCACCTGCGCGACGTCGGTCTGCACGTTCTCGGCGTCCGGGGCGGCCCAGTTCACCAGTCCGGTGACCACGCGCCCCAGGCGGAAGCTGGCCAGCGACTCGGTGACCTGGTAGTTGTCCAGGTCGTCGAGTTGCTCGTTGTTGGCGGGCGAGCAGTTGGCCGCGCCGGTGTTGGCGATGTAGATCGCGGTGCCGGCGTCGGTCTTCGCGCCCGACTCCACCTGCTGCAGCGCCGTCAGCGACTCCGCGACGCCGCCCGCGCAGGACTCGATGTCGTATTTCATGTCGCCCAGAAAACCCCGCAAATCGGATGCACGCTCGGCCTGGGAGGGCTTATGCGACAGCGCGACCAGCACCGCCGCCGCCGCCAGCACGCCGAACGCTGCCAGCAGCCAGCGCGGGCTGCGGCGGGTGGCCCACCGGGTATGCCGGATGGGGACGTACGGCGGGTCGGTCCTGACCGGCGAGCTCATCGCGCCGCGCCGCCGTCCATCAGGGCCACCCCGTCGTTCAGGTCCTTCATGGTCACATCCCCGAGGACTCGTTTCACGATGCGGTGCCTGCCATTCAGGAAAAAGGTCTCCGGGATCCCGATCTCGCTGACGCCGTAGGCGTTGGCGACCGCGGGCGTGGCCTCGAACCCGACCGGGTACGCGACCCCGTTGGCCGCCAGGAACCGGCGGGCCGCCGTGGCGGTATCGTCCGCGTCCACGCCAATGATCACGACTTTACCCCTCGACGCTCTGTAGTAGTCGGCCAGCAGCGGCGTTTCCTTTTTGCACGGGGGGCACCACGACGCGAAGAAGTTGACGATCAGCGGGCGCCCGCGGTAGGCGCTGAGCGACACCTGCTGGGCCGGATCGCTGAGGGACGGGAGCGTGAAGGCGGGGGCGGCGGGCGGCGCCGCGGCCGGCTTGGCCGGGCGGTGCGTGGTGGCGTCGACCGCGATGATCGCGCCGACCAGGACCACGATCGCCGCGACCGCGACGATCAGCCCCGTCGACGGTCGCTGGCCGGGGCGTATGCCGGGCAGCCGGACGCCGCGGGGCCGGGCCGTGTCATCGGCCTGCCGGGCCGGGGCGCCGGACCCGGTCTCCCGGGACGGCTCGCTCGCGCTGCTCATACCCGCCTCGTGTTCGCGCAAGGATCGATGGCGGTGTCGGCTGGAAGCACGATCTCGAATTTACTGCCCGTCCCGGGCGCGCTACGCACCAGCACCTCACCGCTGTGGCCGTGGGCGATCGCCCGGACCAGCGCGAGACCGAGGCCGGTGCCCCGGGGCACGTTGGCCGACGAGCCGCTGCGGAACCTGTCGAAGATGCGGTCGAGCTCGGCGGGCGCGATCCCGGTCCCGGCATCCTCCACGATCACGTGGGCGAACGGGCTACGGCCACCGCCCCGGACCGAGAGCCTGATCACGTCGCCGGCGCCGGTGTGCTGGACCGCGTTCTCCAGCAGCGCGTCGACGGCCAGGCCGAGCCGTTCC
Organism: Streptosporangiaceae bacterium; assembly: GCA_030050125.1. Next base: position 2,020 of record JASIJN010000497.1, read on the forward strand.
CTGTCGGCGCTGACCGTGGTGGGGTCGAGCCGTCCGAGCTGCCAGCTGCGCTGCGCGGCGGGCCGCCAGCGGTGCAGCGCCTCGGCCAGGAACTCGTCGAGCGGCACCGGCTCCAGGCGCAGGAAGTCCGGGTTCTCCGACGCGGCGATGAGCAGGAGCCGCTCGGCCAGGCCCTTCAGCCGGGTCAGCTCGCCGGCCACCAGGTCGATGTCACGGCGGTGCCGCGGGTCGGTGAGCTCGCGGGCCAGCAGTTCCGCGTGGCCAAGCGCGACCGTGATCGGGGTCCGGAGCTGATGCGAGGCGTCCTGCAGGAACCGGTGCTGGGCGGCGAGCAGCCGGGCGTCCTCCTCGCTGGCCCGGGCGCGCTCGGTGTCCGCGGCCTGCCGCCGGTGTGCCTGCCGCATCAGCAGACCGAACAACACCAGCGCGATCGCGATCCAGATGAAGTGGAACGGGATCGCGTCCCACCGGGCGTAGATCAGAATGCAGCCGAGCCCGAGCAGCCACAGCAGCGCCCAGGTGAGGTCGAGCACGCCGGGCCGGTACTCGGCGATGCCCTGCCGCCAGCCGCGCTCGGCACCGAGACGCCGGAGCACCGGGCCGCCCCCGCGGCCCGGCTCCCGCGCGGGGTCGTGAACCGGCGTCCGCGCCTGCTCAGGAGGCGAGCTGGTATCCCGCACCACGCACCGTCTTGATCAGGTCGAAGCCGAGCTTCGACCGGAGCCGCCGGACGCAGACGTCCACGACGTTGGAACCGGGGTCGAAGTCGTAACCCCAGATGGACGCGAGCAGCTGGTCCTTGCGCACCGACTGGCCGGCGTGCTCCATCAACTCCCGCAGCAGCAGGAACTCCAGCCGGGTCAGGGCGACCGGGCCGTCGCCGATGTCCGCCTCGAGCCGGCCCACGTCCAGCACCAGCTCCCCGGCCCGGAGCACCTCGCCCGCCTGGTGCGACTCGGCGCGCAGCTGGACCCGGACCCGGGCCAGCAGTTCCTCCAGCGAGAACGGCTTGGTCAGGTAGTCGTGCGCGCCCAGATCCAGGCAGGTGACCTTGGTCGTCACGTCATCCAGGCAGGAGAGCACCATCACGGCCTGCTCGGGCCGAACCCGCATCAGCGCGGTCAGCACCAGCCTGCCGTCCATGTCCGGCATGATCAAATCTAGGATGACCAGGCCGTACTCACCGGGGCCTGCCCGCAGGAGCGCCTCTTCGCCGCCCGAGGCGCAATCGATCGCATAGCCGGCTCCCGACAGAGCGCGAGCGATAAACCCCCGGATCTTCGGCTCGTCGTCGACCAGCAATATGCGCGGTACTACCGGATTTTGCGTCAACCGATCCGCAACCATGGGCGCACTTCACTCCGCACTGGGCCACATCAGCGGGTGTGGCGACCGACCCGCCCCTCGGCACGTGCTAGGTGCTTAGCACAGGATCTACTCCACCGGGGTATCCCCGGTCAAGCGATGTGACGTGACCGCAATCCTTTGCAATCCGGCCGACAACATCAGCGGCCCGCCCAGGAGGGCGTGGCATCGGTCAGATCAGCCTGACCATGACAATTTCGTCATTCAGGGCTTTCGTCCTTGCCGCGCTCACGGCCGGAGCAGCAAGATCCATAGGTATAGACAGCTTCCGGCGGCCGGACGCGCGCACCAGTGTGCCCCGGTTGGCTGCTCGCGCATAGAAGCGAGGTGGTGGCTGGTGTCGCTGCCGGCCCGCGTGACAACACTCGTCGTGGCGTTCCTCGCGGTCGCCGCGATCGGTACCTTCGTCGTGCTGCACTACTTCCTCAGTGGCCCGCCGACGGTGGACTACTCCTCCGGCGTGATCCCCGACACCGGCGCGACGGTGCACGTCGTCATGCAGGAGGACCCGCAGAACACGGTCTCCAGCAAGCCGGACTGGGTCTCCTACTTCATCCAGGACCCGCGCACCAAGGCCTGGGTGCACACCACGCTGTTCAGCGTGCCGGCCGGCTCCAGGATCGACATGACCATCTACGGGTTCGACGGATGCACGCCGCTGCGCAACCCGCTCTGGGGCCAGGTGACCGGCACCATCGGCGACGTCGAGTACGTCAACGGCAAGCCGTACCACGTGATCGACTCCTGGGGCGGCTGCAACGTCGGGCACACCTTCTCCATACCGGGCATCAACCTGAACGTCCCGATGGCCTCGCCCGGGCTGCTGCAGGCGGCCAAGCCCGGCCTGTGCAGCACCTCGCCGTGCCAGCCCGGTGATCCCAAGGCCGTGCCCTACCGGGTGATGACGTTCAGCTTCAACACGCCGCGCGCGACCGGGCAGTACTTCTGGCAGTGCCGGATCCCCTGCGGGGGCGGATTCCTCGACGGGTTTGGTGGTCCCATGCAGACGATCGGGTTCATGACCGGCAACATGGATGTGGTGTCCTGATGGCCGCCGAGGCGCCGGCCCAGCCGCCAGCGGCGGCGCAATCCGGCGGGCCCAATCACGGCCTGCGCATCTTCCTCCCGTGGCTGGTCCTGTCCGCGGCCGCCGACCTGATCATCTGGATCGTCTGGCGCCCGCACCTGCCGCCCGGCGCCATGTCGTCGGCGGCGGTCAACCAGCAGTTCGACATCGCCGTGATGGCCGTGCTGGCCGCGCCGGTGATGATCCTGGTGCTGGTCTACTTCGGCTACGCGCTGGTCGTCTGGCGGCACCGCGAGGGGGATGACGAGGACGGGCCGGCCATCCACGGGAACACCCGGATCCAGGCCACCTGGATCGTGGCCACCTCGGTGATCGTGCTCTTCCTGGCCGTCTTCGGCACCGTGGAGCTGTACACGGCGCAGGGCTCGGGCGCGGGGCAGGGCGCCAGCCCGGTCTTCAACTCGGGCGTCACGAGGCCGCTGCAGGTCCAGGTGATCGCGCAGCAGTGGAGGTTCACCTACCGCTACCCGCAGTACGGCGGGTTCGAGACCACCGACCTGGTGCTCCCGACCAACACCTGGGTCGAGTTCCACGTGACCTCGCTGGACGTGATCCACAGCTTCTGGGCGTATCAGCTGGGGATCAAGGCCGACGCCAACCCGGGCGTCGACAACGTGGCCTACGCCAAGATCTACCACACCGGCTCGATCACCGTGCGCTGCGCTGAGCTGTGCGGGCTCTGGCACGGTGCGATGTTCGACTACGGCAAGGCCGTGTCCCCGGCCGCGTTCCTGAGCTGGGCCAGGGGAACCGAGGTCTCGCTGACCGCGGTGACCAAGCTGCTGCCGCCGTACGCCCTGACCTACGACCCGACGGTGGTCCCGCAGATCAACAAGGCCATGGCCGCCTCCGGCATCACCGGGGCCGCCGGCCTCTACTACCCGCCGACGGATCCGGTGCAGCCGTGAGTGCCCGCCGCGCCACCACAGCGATGAAGAGGTGACCGATGGCCATCGAGACCCAGCCTGAACGGGCGCACGGCGCCGGAGGCAGCGCACCTGGCGCGCGGCGCGAGCGGCCGTGGTGGATGCGCCCGGCGATGCACACGGCGGTCGTCGGGGCGGTCATCGGCTACCTGCTCGGGCACCTGCTGGGCAACTTCCTGGCCAGCAGCAACGTGGCCACCGAGTACCCGAATATCGCCCTGTCCGACTCCAGCGACTGGCCGATCGTGCTCGGCTACGCGTTCGCGGTGGTCGGCTGGGTCGCCGGGCTCGGCGTGTTCAACGACCTGGTCCGGCAGATGCTCGGCAGGCCGGTGCCTATGGGCAGGGAGGAAGAGGAGGCGGCCGACAAGGGCGTCGCCAAGTACTTCCGGTTCACCCTGGACCACAAGGTGGTCGGGATCCAGTACCTGATCGGCATGATCATCTACTTCTGCACGGCCGGGCTGTTCGCGATGGCCATCCGCTCCGAGCTGCTGTCGCCCAGCTACCACCTGTTCAGCTCGAGCGCCTACATCGAGATCGTCGGCGAGCACGGCACGATGATGATGATGCTGATGACCTCGGTCATCCTCGGCCCGTTCGGCAACTACCTGGTCCCGCTGATGATCGGGTCCAAGCGGGTCGCCTTCCCCCGGATCGAGGCGCTGTCGTTCTGGCTCACCCCGATGGCGTTCCTGATCCTGCTGTCCGGCCTGATGCTCGGCGGGTTCCCGTTCGGCTGGACCGGGTACGCGCCGCTGTCCATCCAGTCCACGGTGGGCGCGGACTCCTACGCGATGGCGTTCGGGCTGATGGGGATCTCCATCATCCTGGCTGGCTTCAACATCATCGTCACCATCATCTGCTACCGGGCCCCCGGCATGCGCTGGAGCCGGATCCCGATCTTCGTCTGGGCCATGATCACGACCGCGTTCCTCATGGTCCTGGCCGCGCCGGTGCTGGTCGGCGGCATGTACATGCTGCTCATGGACAGGACCGCGCAGACCGCGTTCTTCGCCGACCAACTCGGCGGCAGCAGCTACCTGTACCAGAACCTGTTCTGGTTCTTCGGCCACCCCGAGGTGTACATCCTGGCCCTGCCCGGGTTCGGGATCGTCTCCGAGTTGCTGCCGGTGTTCACCCGCAAGCCGCTGTTCGGGTACAAGGTCGCCGCGGCCGGGATGATCGGGGTGACGCTGCTGAGCTTCTTCGTCTGGCAGCACCACCTGTTCGACTCCGGCATCAACCCGGACATGCGCCCGGTGTTCATGCTGACCACCGAGCTGATCTCGATCCCGACGGGCTTCATCTACCTGGTGGCGATGGGCACGCTGTGGAAGGCGAAGATCAGGTTCACCGTGCCGATGCTGTTCGCGCTCGGCATGTACTTCAACTTCCTGATCGGCGGCATCTCCGGGGTGTTCCTGTCCGACGTGCCCGCCGACACCACCGAGCACGGCAGCTTCTTCGTGATGGCGCACTTCCACTACACGATCATGGGCGGCCTGATCTTCGCGTTCATGGCCGGCTGCTATTACTGGCTGCCCAAGATGATGGGGATCAAGCTCAACCAGACCCTCGGCAAGATCCACTTCTGGACCATGTTCGTGTTCTTCAACTCGACGTTCCTGCCGCTGTTCGCGGTCGGCATGGCCGGCCAGCCGCGGCGGGTGTTCGAGTACGCCCGGAACCTCGAGACCCTGAACGACTGGGTGTCGATCTCCTCGTTCCTGCTCGGCGGGTCGATCCTGATCTTCGTGATCAACTTCGTCTGGTCCACCGTGATCGCCCGGGTGCGCGAGGCGGGCAACCCGTGGAACTCCCGCGGGCTGGAGTGGCAGGTGGCCTCGCCGCCGCCGCCGGACAACTTCGCCCACATCCCGGTGGTGCTCTCCGCGCCGTATGAGTACGGCACGCCCGGCGCGCCGCCGGTCGCCGACCTCGACCCGCCGGCCGGCGTGGTCAGCGCCGCCTACGCCGGGGCCGACATCGCACGAGCGGAGGCATAGCCATGGCCGAGACAGCTCAGCAGCCGCCCGCCGGCCTGACCAGGGAGGCCGAGGAGGCCGGCTTCTACCACGAGGCGGCGCTGAACGCCTCGTGGACCGGCGCCAGGCTGGCCCTGGGCGGCATGTCGTTCGGGTTCGGCGCGTTCGTGTTCGCGTTCTTCTACCTGCGCTCGCTGAACTCGCACGACGACTGGTACCCGGCGGGCTTCAAGGCCCCGCAGGCCTGGGCGGGCCTGCTGGTCATGCTGCTGGTCGTGGTCAGCGCGCTGCTGCAGACGGGCGTCCTGCAGCGGATCAAGGCCGGCCACAAGGGCATCTGGCAGCGGGGCGCCCTGGTGGCGCTGGTGCTCGGCCTGGCGGCCGTGGCGATCCAGATCTGGCAGCTGACCGCCCTGCCGTTCCCGCCGGGCTTCGCCGGGTACGCCAGCGTGTTCGTCGGCTTCCAGCCGGTGTTCGTCTTCGTGGTGTTCGCCGCGATGGTCTGGCTGGAGACCCTGATCATGCGGGTCCGCACGATCCCGGAACTGGCGTTCGTGGAGCAGCCGCCGACCTATGCCGAGGCCTTCACCGTGCAGCGCTTCCAGGCTTCGCTGAGTGCGTTCACCGTCGTCTGGAACTACCTGGCGGTGGTCGCGATCGTGGCCTGGGTGCTGTTCTACCTGGTCCACTGACCCAGAGAACCCGATGAGCGCGGTCCTGTCGCACTGGTCGGCTAGCTGGCCGGCGCTGATCGTCTACGCGGCGGTGGAGGGCGGGCACCTGGCCGGCCTGCTGCGGCTGCTCGCCCGGGCAGCCGGCGACACGGCCGCCCGGCATACGATGATCAAGGAAGCGGCGCTCTTCCACGGCGGCCTGCTGCTCGCGCTGCTGGCCATCGTGTCGCCGCTTGGCTACGAGTCCGACGTGTTCATCTGGGTGCGGGCGGTCCAGGACCTGACGCTGGCCGTTGTCGCGCCTGGGCTGATCGTGCTCGGCGCCCCGTGGCCGGCCTTCGGCGCGCGGGCGGCGTCCCGGCCGCGGTGGTGGCTGCGGCGGCCGGTGGTCGCGGTGCTGGTTTTCAACGTGATCTGGGTGGCCTGGCACCTGCCGGCGCTCTACGACCGGGTGCCGGCCAGCCCGGCCGCCAAAACCGCCGAGTACGCGCTGTACCTGGGCGCCGGGACGCTGTTCTGGCTGCAGCTGATCGGCTCGCGGCCGTGGAGCCCGGCCGCGCCTCCGCTGCGCCGCGCCACGCTGCTGATCGCCACCGTGGTCGTGGATACCGTGCTGGGCATGGTGCTGGTCTTCGGCTCCGGCGTGATCTACCCCGGCTACGCCAACGCCGCGCACCACGTGATGACGGTGCTGGACGACCAGCAACTGGCCGGGGCGGTGCTCTGGATGGGCATGCTGCTGCCGGTGATCCCGGCCACGGTGGCCGTGCTCATGCGGTGGCTGAACGACGAAGAGTCCGAAGCGCTCTCGGCAGGCTTGGACCGGCTGCTGACTCAGCGACATTCGACCTGGCCGTCCCGGCCGAGGTTCCGATGAGGTTGGTTTCAGCGACGGAGAGTTCGCTCGCAGCAGCAGGAGGCGCAGGTGCCGGATTCTGTTCTCGCGATGGTGACGTCTGACAACGCCCCGGGCGGTGCCATACTGACATTCGCGTTCCCGATAATCTTGTTTGCGGTCATCGCCACGGTGCTGTACATCGTGCTGTTCGGCAGGCCGCACCCCAGGGTCCCGGCGGGGCATGTGGTCCTGGCCTCGGGGCCTGCCGCCCCGGACGCCGGGTTGGTGCACGCGGCCAAGCGGGACGCGCCGGCCGGGGACACCGGCGGGAACGGTAATGTATCGGGCGAATCGCAGCAAGAGACAACGGAAACCACGGAGGCCAGCGAGTGACCAACGCCGCGGGTGCACTGCCCGGCCAGCGAACCCGGCAGCTGTACGCGCCGCCGGGCGGCCGACGCTCGGCGCGCCTGGTGGCCAAGTCGCTCCTGGCCTTGACCAAGCCGCGGATCATCGTGGAGCTGCTGGTCACGACCGTGCCGACGATGCTGTTGGCCAGGCGCGGCGTCCCGGCTCCCCAGCTGATCCTGGTCACCCTGATCGGCGGGACGCTGGCCGCGGGCAGCGCCAACACGATCAACTGTTTCATCGACCGGGACATCGACGCGGTGATGAAGCGCACCAAGCGCCGGCCGCTGGTGGCCGGGGAATCCGGGGCGCTGATCAAGCCGGCCGAGGCCCTGGTGTTCGGGATCCTGCTGGGCGCGGCGTCCACCGTGCTGCTCGGCACCCTGGTCAACTGGCTGGCGGCGGCGCTGGCCGACGCGGCGATCTTGTTCTACGTGTTCGTCTACACCCTCGGCCTCAAGCGCCGGACCGCCTCCAACATCGTGATCGGCGGGGCGGCGGGCTGCTTCCCTGTGCTGGTTGGCTGGGCGGCGGTCACCGGACGGGTCAGCCTGCCCGCGGTCGTGCTGTTCGCCGTGATCTTCTTCTGGACGCCGCCGCATTTCTGGGCGCTGGCCATCAAGTTCCGCGACGACTACGCCGCGGCCAAGGTCCCGATGCTGCCGGTCGTCGCCCCGCCCGCCCAGGTCGTGCGCAAGATCGTCTGGTACTCCTACCTCATGGTCGCCGCCACGCTGGCCCTGGTCCCGTACGCGGGCTGGCTGTATGGCTGCTGCGCGGTCGGGCTCGGCGTCTGGTTCCTGGCCGAGGCCCACGCGCTGCGGGCGCGCGTCGCCCAGGGCGACGCCCCCGCGCCGATGCGGCTGTTCCACCGCTCGATCGCCTACCTGACCCTGTTGTTTGCCGCGGTCGCCGTGACCGCGTTGCTGCCCTGGGGTCGGTGGTAGCTCCTGCCGATGGGTAGGAACGCACCGTGACCTCTGACGGTGGTCCGACCCGGCGTGTCTTCCTGCGGCGCGCCGCCACGGCGGCGGCTGTCGCCGCTGCTCCGGGCGTCGTGGCCGGATGTGACCAGGGGGACGGGCGAGCGCGGGCGGCGGGGGCCACGGCGGCCCCGAGGCCGGTGCCGGAGAACTCCCGGCCCGGCGACCCGGACTGGCAGATCACCAATGTCGGGGTACCCGACGAGATCATGGGCTACGCCGCCCGGTCCGGAGTGCTCCCGGGCCAGCCGGCCGACCTCTACGTGTCGACCACCTCCCGCGGGTTCCGGGTCACCGCGTTCCGCATCGGCTGGTACGGCGGGGACCTGGCCCGCAAGGTCTGGGCCTCGGGTCCCGTGCACGGGTTCCAGCAGGGCGCGGCGGGGTTCGCCGCCGGGACCAACACCGTCAGCACCGAGTGGGAGCCGTCGCTGACCGTGCCGACCGACGGCTGGCCGGCCGGGTCCTACCTGCTCCGGCTGGACGCCGACTCGGGCGGGCAGCGGTACGTGCCGCTGACCGTCCGCTCGGGCAGCACGGCGGGCAAGGTCGTGCTCAAGAACGGGGTCGCGACCTGGCAGGCCTACAACACCTGGGGTGGCTACGACCTCTACAACGGCCCGGCAGGCGCGTACGCGAACCGCTCGCTGGCGGTCAGCCTGGACCGGCCCTACGACCAGGAGGGCGCCTACCTGTTCATGGTCTACGAGCGGAAGCTGATCAACCTCGCCGAGCGCATGGACCTGCCGCTCGCGTACCTGACCAGCATGGACATCGCCAGCGACGGTCACGCCCTGGACGGGGCGAGCGCGCTGATCTCGCCCGGGCACGACGAGTACTGGTCGCCGCCGGAGCGGGCCAACGTCACCGCGGCCCGGGACGCCGGGGTCAACCTGGCGTTCCTCGGCGCCAACGCCATGTTCCGGCGGACCAGGCTCGAGCCGACCGCCCTGGGCCCGGACCGGCTCGTGATCTGCTACAAGACCAGCTACCAGCAGGATCCCATGTACGGCAGGGACGATGCGCTCGTCACCTCCGACTGGCGGGAACCGCCCGACCCGGACCCGGAGTCGTCGGTGATCGGGACCCTGTACGAGGGCTACCCGACCGTCGCCGACTACGTGGTGGCCTCCCCGGACGCCTGGATGTTCCGGGGGACCGGGGTGACCAAGGGGACCAGCTTCCCGGCGCTCATCGGCATCGAGTACGACCGGGTCAACCCCGGCTACCCGGTGCAGCGGCCGATCCAGGTGCTGTCCCACTCGCCGCTGACCTGCAACGGGGTGAACAGCTACGCCGATTCCGCCTACTACACCCACCGCAGCGGGGCCGGCGTGTTCAACGCCGGCACCATGCGCTGGGTGGAGTCGTTCGGCCCGCCGCTGTACGGCTGGGGCATCACCCCGCGGTGCGGGCGCTTCACCCGCCGGGTGACGGCGAACGTGCTGCGGGCGTTCGCTGACGGGCCCGCGGCCGCGCGGTACCCGGCGGACGACAACCTGGACGCGATGCACGAGTGGCCGGGCGACCCCCTCGCCGCCGGGCACGACCTCTGGCCGCCGGTCCTGCTCTAACCGGGCAGCGGCAAGGGCGACACCCGGGCCGACAGGGACCTGCTGGCCGACGAGATGACCGAGTCGACGGCGGCCCGCTGGGCGTTCAGGACCCGCAGGTCACGCCCCAGGGCCGCCTGAGCACTCGCCCTGGCCAGGGGGCCGCGTGCGGCGAGCACGCCGGCCACGTCCTGCTGTACCCGCTCCGCGTCCGGTGCCGCCCAGGCCACCAGGCCGTTCACCACCCGGCCAAGACGGAAGCTGGCCAGGGACTCGGTCACCTGGTACTGGATAAGGTCGTCGATGAGCTCATCGTTGGCCGGCGAGCAGTCGCTCGCCCCGGACGTGGCGATGGAGCGTGCGGTGGCGGCGTCGGCGGCCGCCCCGGCCTGGACCGCGCGCAGCGCGCTGAGCGACGCGCCCACGTCGGCGGCGCACGACCCGATGTCGGCCCGCATGTCGGTCACGAAGCCGCGCAGGTCGGACGCGC
>JASIJN010000498.1 GCA_030050125.1 Streptosporangiaceae bacterium
CACCAGCGCCCTGCGCTCCAGCTCGCGGACCACGCGGCGACTGGCGAGCGGTGCGGGCAGCCGCCGCGGCTGGTCTCGCCTACATGGCGAGCATCACTGCACCCTCGTCAGGGGTGACGACAACCTCCTTCAGCACTCCGACCAGCGACGGCCAAGGCGAGATCGAGCTGCGCTGGTACACCACCGCCAGCGCCGCACCGGGACCCGCGGTGGTCTACACCCACGGCGGCGGAATGCTCGCCGGCAGCGTCGACCTCTACGACGAAGTCGTCTCCTGGTACGCCGCCGAAACCGGCGTGCCGTTCCTGTCCGTCGAACTCCGGCTCGCCCCCGAAGCGACCAGCCCGGTAAGCCTGGCCGAAGACGTCTTCAGCGGGCTCACCTGGCTCGCCGGCCACGCCACGGACCTCGGAGTCGACCCGTCCCGCATCGCCGTCATGGCGGCGGCGGCCCGACCGCCGGCGCCGCGATCCTGGCCCGTGACCGCGAAGTGCCGGTGGCCAAGCAGATCTGCTAGCGGCCACGAAAAAATACGGGTGTGCGGTCAGTTAGCTCCAGGTTCGCGGTCATCGTTTCTCCAGTCCTGCGGCCATTGAAGGTCCAGGTTGCTGGCCATGTTCTCTGCCGGTGTCCGGCGTGTCGTGATGCTGGTGGTCCCTCCGGTGTGGATGGGTTCGAGGTGATTCGCCTTACCCATCAGTGTCCGGAGGGACCTGTGACCAAGTCTGGCAGGGAGATCATGGAGATTTTCGAGGCGTTTGACCTTACGGGGACGGCCTGGTCGGCGGCGCAGCTGGCCGGGTGTGACGCGAAGACGGTCGCCCGGTATGTGGCGGTCCGGGAGGCGGGCGGCGACCCGCTGGTGAAAGCGGCGCGGCCCGCTGAGGCGCTGCCCAGGCGGGCCCGCCCCATTACTCATCACGGCGGAGATGAACCGGACAGCCTTCTGCCTGGTTAGCCGGGGGGATGGCAGGCCGTCGCCCAAGACTAGGGCGAAGGCAGGTTTGCCGGCCGGCTTTGCGGTCGGCGCGATGCCCGGCAACGGCGACCCCGGCGCTGAACAGGGCTGAGGCACCGGAGAGCAGGCCCGTCATCGCGCCTGTTGGGTCGACTGCGCCGATTGCTACTGCTGCCGTCGCCGTGATCCCCACGGCTGCCGGTGCCGTGCAAAATCGGCCAATGCCTGGCAGTGCCATTTTGGGTCAGTGTTGTGCTTTCGCCTCTTGGTTTGTGAGCCGGGACCGGACCTGGTCTGCCTCGAGGGCACCGAGCTGCGTGTACAGGGCCAGTGCCTGCTGCCAGTGGTGGCGGGCTTGTTCCGCCTGGCCGACGACGTGGTGGTTGTCGGCGAGGTCACGATGCGCGGCTGCCTGGAGGTAGGTGTTGCCGGTGTCCGCTGCCAGCTGGAGCGCTGTCGCTAGTTCGGCGCGGGCGGCGTCGGGCTGGCCGGCTTGGCGCAGGCCCTCGGCCAGGCTGCGCAGCGTTATGATCTCGCCGTGCAGGTCGCCGTTGTGCCGGTACAGCGCCAGTGCCTGTGAGAGGTGGCCGACCGCCTGCTGGTAATCGCCCTGGCGCAGGCTGACCTCGCCGAGGCTGTGTAGTCCGTCGGCGACGCCGGCTGGATGATTGATGCGGCGGCTGGTGGTCAGAGCCTGCTGGTAATAGGCGGCAGCTTGGGCGAGTTGCCCGCCGCGAAGGCTCAGATCGCCCATGCGCGACACCGCTTCGGTCTCGCTGAGCTGGTCCTTCTCGGCACGGAACACCAGCATGGCGCATCGGAGGTGCTCAGCTGCCTGGTCGAGGGAGCCTAGCTCGGTCTCGGTGGCGGCGAGATCTCCCAGCGCGCGCGCCGCGCCGAGGCTGTCTTGAGTGTCCTGGTACGCCGTGATGGCCTGGCGGTAGTAGCCAGCCGCTGACCCGAAGCTGTGCAGCTGATGCTCGGTGATGCCGAGATTGTGCAGGGCCCTGCCCTGGCCAGCGCGATCGCTGCAGCGGCGGTAGCCTTCCAGCGCGACCTGGTAGTGCCGGGCGGCCTCGCGGTGCTGGCCTTTCATGACGGCGATGCCGCCCAGGCCGTTCAGCGCCCCGGCTTCTGCGGCCAGGTCACCACACAAGCGGGCGGCGGCCAGCGCGTTGCGGTAGATCGTTTGCGCCTCGGGCAGGTGGCCGCTCGATATCAGGTAGCGGAACAGCGTGGCGGCCAGGTTGGTGGCGTGCCGGGGCCAGCCGCGGCCAGCGCAGTGGGCGGCCGCGGCAGCCAGGTTCGCCTGCTCGGTGTCCAGCCACGCTCGGGCGTGTGCCTCGCCGGGCATGGCCGGGCCAGCGGCAGCGGATTCCGCGACGCGCGGCCGCCGGTTGGCCTCGGCCGGGTACAGGATGTCCATGGCCGCCGCCGCTGTAGCCAGGTAGTAGTCGAACAGCCGGGTCAGCGCCTGCTCACACTGGCCGTCGCTGTCGCGGGCGGCGGCCAGCTCGCGCGCGTACGCGCGCAGCAGGTCGTGCATGCCATACCGGCCAGAACCGGCGGCCTGGACCAAGCTAGCCCGGTGCAGCCGGACCAGCACCCGGCGGGCCTGCCCGGTGCTGGTCCCGGTCAGCGCCGCGGCCGCGTCCACGTCGAGGTCACCGCCGGGATGCAGGGCGATCAGCTCGAACGCCCCGGCCACCTCCTCGGGCAGCTGCCTGCAGGACCAGGAGAACACCGCCCGTACATTGGCGCGGTCCTCGCCGGCATCCAGGCCGTCCAGCCGGCTCGCTTCGAACTCGGCCACCAGCTCGGCCAGCGGCACCTTTGGGCGGGCGGCGGCCAGCTCGGCGGCGATCCGCAGCGCCAGCGGCAGCCGGGCGCACAACCCGGCCAGCGCCACCATAGCCTCGGGCTCTTGATCGGCGCGCGGCCCGATCAGCGACCGCAGCAGCGCGACGGCGTCCGCTTGCGTGAGGACATCCAGGTCCAGCCGCCGGGCGCCGTCGGTGGCCACCAGCCCGGTCAGCGCGTCCCGGCTGGTCACCACCGCGACGCAGCCCGGGTCGCCGGGCAGCAGCGGCCGTACCTGCTCTGCGTCACGGGTGTTGTCCAGCAGCACTAGCATCCGTCGGCCGGCCAGCCTGCTGCGGTACAGCCGGGCACGTTCCCCGGTCTCGTCGGGAATCTCCTGCCCCGGCACGCCCAGCGACCGAAGAAAACCAGCCAGCGCATCCGCCGTTGTCACCGGCTGATCCGGGTCATAGCCCTGCAGGTTCACATACAACTGCCCGTCCGGGAACCGCGGCGCGACCAGGTGCGCCCACTGCACCGCCAGCGCCGTCTTGCCGACCCCTGCCATGCCGCCGATCGCCGAGATCACCACGGCCGGTGCCCGAACGTCAGGCTGCCTGTCAAGTAGCGCAGTCAACGCGGCCAGCTCAGCGCCGCGGCCGGTGAAGCATCCAACCGCCGCCGGCAGCTGCTGGGGCACCGCCGCCGGCTGGGTGTCGGCGGGTCGGACCGGACCCGCTGCGGCGGCTGAATCCGTATTAGGGGCAAGGATCTGCCGGTGCGCCTGCCGCAGCCCGGGCCCCGGCTCAGCGCCCAGTTCGTTGATCAGGATCCGCCGGGCCGCCTGGTAGGCGGCTAGCGCGTCCCCCTGGCGCCCGCACCGCTGCAGCGCCAGCATCAGCAGCGCGTGCAGGTGCTCGCGCAGCGGGTGCGCGGCGGTGAGCCGGTGCAACTCGACGATCGCTTCGGCATGGTGGCCCAGCTGCACCTCCGCCTCCAGGCGGGTTTCCCACGCTTGCAGGCGGATCTCCGACAGGTACGGCACTGCCCGCTGCCTCAGCAGCTCCGAGCCGACATCGGCGAGCGGCTCACCTCGCCACAGCAGCAGCGCCGCCGCCGCCTGTGCCGAAGCCTGCTCCCACCTGCGGTCGCGGGCAGCCGCCTGCGCGCGGGCCAGCGAGGTCTGGAACCGGGACACGTCCAGCTCACCGGCCTCCAGGCGGATCACGTAACCGCCAGGCCGGGTGGCAATCCGGGTCCGGCCGGCCTCGCCAAGCGCCTGCCGCAGGCGCCTGACGTGGTTTTGCACGCTCACCCGGGCCGACGGCGGCGGCTCGGCTGCCCACAGCACCTCGGTCAGCTGATCGACGGTCACCAGTTCGCCGGCCGCCAGTAGCAGCGCGGCCAGCACCGCCCGCGGCTTGCCACCCGAAACCGACACGGTCAGCCCATCGCGGCGCACCACCAGTGGGCCGAGCAGGCAAAACTCTAAGCCGACCGCCATCGGATGCCTCGCCAGGCCAGCGCCAACAATCAACCGCCATTGTTGCTAGCGGAATGCTAACGGCCTGTTAACGGCGCGGGCAACAATCAGGGAGATCTCGCCGAACCAGGCAGATGAGCAGCACCGGAACACACTGGCCATCCAACCCAGCGGCGCGGCTAGACGTGCGCGGTCCAGCCAGTCGGCGTAAGCACCCTGACCTTGTTACACCAACGGCCCCGCCCTGACATACAGCGGACCCGCGAATACCGCGCCTGCTATCCGCTCAGCTGTGGTCATCGTCGGCCGCGCCGTGACCTGTTTTGCCCTGGGAGAACGACGAGGGCCGCAATTACCTGGACCGGCCCGGAGGGGATGATGATGTCTAAGAGGCGCAAGGTTTATCTCGCTGCAGCGGCGCTGATCGTGACGGCGGTTGTCCCGGTCACCCTGCTATCCACCTGGTCCGCCGGAGCGTCCACCGCCGCCTGCGGGAGCCCGTGCACCAGCCCCTCTAGCGAGTCGCTGGGCTCCGGTGAGGCGCTGACGGTGTCGGGGTCGAGCGTGGTCATGGCGACGGCCAGTACCAGCGACTCCACCCAGGACTGGACTACCGAGGCGGAGGGCACCGTCGCGAACGCGGTCTCGGCAGGGGTGGTGTCCGCCAGGCTGGACATGCAATACAGCACCGATACGCTGGTGGAGTTCCAGTACGCACCTGACGGGGATCCCTCGGACAAGTGCCTGGGGAACACCGCCTCCGATGCTGTACCCATAGGCGACACCCCGGTCTGGTATGCGCCGACCTTAACGGTCGTGCTGGGGCCGTGCGGGATCACGGCCCAGAGCCTGTGGATCATTGATCAGGACACCCTGGTGAACAGCTCGAACGGCTACACCGACCTGATCAACGCTGGGTACGCGACCAGTTACACCTACGACACGCCGGTTGCGGCGAATGATTTCACCAGTCCGTTCGCTGAGCCGGAGGTGCTGACGGTCGGCAGCGCCAGCGGCAGCGGCGGCAGCGACGATGTGGTGCTCGCGCCGTTGAGTGAGATCGGCGGCGTTGTGTCCGCGGCGCAGATGTGGACGGCCTTTACGGCGGCGGATCAGTCCGCGCTGCGGGCGCAGATCGACAAGTCCCGGTGAGCGTCCGGCCCGGGCGTGTCCTGGAGATCGGTGTTCGGGCGGTGTGCCCGCCCCCCGGTACCCGGCGGAGGTAAGTGATGTTCTCCCGCATGCTGAATCGTCCTCGGCGGCGGCGCCGCACGTTAGTG
>JASIJN010000499.1 GCA_030050125.1 Streptosporangiaceae bacterium
GCAGCGGCGGTCGACGTGCCGCCCGGGGTGGTCACGGTGACCAGGACGGTGTCGGTGCCGGCACCGGGGGCGGGCGGGCTGGTGGCGCTGATCTCTTCGTCCCAATCGACGTTGAACGCGGCATCGGCGGATCCGAACGCGACAGCGGTGGCGCCGGTGAAGCCGCTGCCGGTGATCGTCACGGGGGTCCCGCCCGCGTCCGGCCCGCTGTCCGGTTCTAGCTGCTCGATCACGGGCACCGGAATATAGGTGAACTGACTACCCGAGCTGGCGGCCGACGTGCCGCCCGGCGTGGTAACGGTGACATTCACGGTGCCGGAGTAGGGCGGGCTGGTGGCGCTGATCTGGCTGTCGGAGTCGACGTTGAACGCGGCATCGGCGGATCCGAACGCAACAGCGGTGGCACCGGTGAAGCCGCTGCCGGTGATCGTCACGGGGGTCCCGCCCGCGTCCGGCCCGCTGTCCGGTTCTAGCTGCTCGATCACGGGCACCGGAATATAGGTGAACTGACTACCCGAGCTGGCGGCCGACGTGCCGCCCGGCGTGGTCACGGTGACATTCACGGTGCCGGAGTAGGGCGGGCTGGTGGCGCTGATCTGGCTGTCGGAGTCGACGTTGAACGCGGCATCGGCGGATCCGAACGCAACAGCGGTGGCACCGGTGAAGCCGCTGCCGGTGATCGTCACGGGGGTCCCGCCCGCGTCCAGCCCGCTTTGCGGATCAAGAGAGGTGACAACGGGCACCGGGTAGTAGGTGAATTGATCGTCCTCAGTGATGGCCGACGTGCCGGCCGGGGTGGTCACGGTGACATCCACGGTGCCGGTGCCGGCCGGGCTGGTGGCGCTGATCTGGCTCTCGGAGTCGACGGTCATCGCGAACGCGGTGTCGGATCCGAACTGGACGGTGGCGGTGCCGTAGGTGAACCCGCTGCCGGTGATCGTCACGGGGGTCCCCCCGGCCTCCGGCCCGCTTTCCGGGTCAACCGAGGTGACCCCGAGGTAGGTGAACTGGGCGGCAGAGCCGGCGGCCGACGTGCCGCCGGGCGTGGTCACGGTGACATCCACCGTGCCGGTGCCGGCCGGGCTGGTCACGGTGATCTGGGTGTCGGAGCCGACGTTCAGTCCGGTCCCGTTTTCGGACCCGAACCGGACGGCGGTGGCGTCGGTGAAGCCGCTGCCGGTGATGGTCACGGGGGTGTCGCCCGCGGCCAGCCCGCCGCCGGGGGTGACCGCGGTGACCGCGGGCACGGGCAGGTAGCTGTACTGGGCGGCGGTGCTGTCGGCCGATGTGCCGCCGGGGGTGGTCACCGTGACCGGCACGGTGCCGGTGCCGGCCGGGGTGGCGTCGGTGCCGGCCGGGCTGGTGGCGGTGATCTTGGTGGCGGAATCGACGGTCGCGGCCGCGTTAGCCAGCCCGAACGTGACATAGCTGGTGGCGTCGAAGCCGCTGCCGGTGACCGTCACCGGGGTGCCGCCCGCCTCCGGCCCGCTGCCGGGATCGACCCCGGTGACCACCGGGGTGATGCTCGCCTGCGGGTTCGACGGGTCTGGCACGGTGGAGGTGTCCATGTCCACGGGGGTGAGGATGTGGGATGCTCCGGTGGAGTCGGTCCACGTCATCGACACCACGATCTTGGTGCCCTGGCTCTCGTCGTACTGCCATACGGTCGCTCCCGGGAATCCGGAGGTGCCCGGGTCAGGTGCTGTCTCGGTGTTGGCGTCCACTGTCACCGAGCCGCTATTGGCCGGATGGAAGATCCAGAACGGGACCGCCAGTGCGGCCGATATCTGGACCGCCGGGCTCGAGTAGAAGCAGTAAATCCCGGGACGGTAGGCCGAGGTCTGAACCTGTGCGGCCCAGGCCGTGATGTAGTTCATCCAGGCCTGCGGCAGCGTTCCGACGGCCTCGACGTCGAGGTAGATGACCGATCCGTTCGCCAGATGCGCGTTGCCCGCGTCCGCTACCGCCTGCGCCCCATCAATGGTGCCTTGCGCGGTCGTCAGAATGCTCGTAACAGCGGGGGCCGCATCGGGCTGCAGCAGCGGGTGCGGGTCGAGAGGGACCGGGCCGGCGACCGTCAGGTACGTGAACTGGGCGGTCGCGCTGGCGGCCGACGGGCCCATCGGGTTGGTCACGGTGACACCCACTATGCCGGTCCCGGCCGGGCTGGTCACGGTGATCTGGGTGTCGGAGACCACGGTCAACCCAGTCCCTGACTTGGACCCGAAGCGGACAACGGAGGCGTAGGTGAAGCCGCTGCCGGTGATCGTCACGCTGGTCCCGCCCCCGGCAGGCCCGCTGAGCGGCGCGACCGAGTTGACCACCGGCGGCGGCAGCTGCTGACCGTAATAGACCGGGACCAGGCCCCAGCCCATCGCCGCCAGGTTCGCCGCCCCCGCCGACATCCACCCCATGTCCTTGTGGCCCGGGGACGGGGCGAGGTAGAACCCCGCGAACGACAGCGGGGTCGAGGACTTGAGCGACTGCATTACCGCATTACCGGGATAGGTGCCACTATCGAAACCAAGATAGAACGGCATGAGAACCCGCCCTTCAGCAAACTATTGCGACCAGGTACAGGACAGGTGGCGTGCTCACAAGCTGATCCAGCTGCACCAATGTTCCTGTGGTGCCCGAGGAAAGGCAAGACCCAGATCCCACAAAATCTCCAGCACCGTCCGCCGCGACGCACTGGGACGGTATTGGGAAAAAGGAATTGCGGCAGTTAGTTATTAGCGCACGCTGGCCGCAATGGCCAGGCGCGGTAACCTCCAGCGCGAAACCGGTTCTTCAGGTCAGCCGTGCGGTCCCTCACCTCCGCCCGGCTGAGGTCAGCCCTGCCGTTCCTCACCTCCGCTCGACGGGGGCGGCAGCGTTCCTTGTGATCCATATGGCGGCCTGCGGCGGGCCGGCGTTGTCCTCGGCCAGGGTGAGGTTCGAGCCGGGATGAGCGTGAGCGTAAGCGGGCTGGACGTCGGCGAGACCCACTGCGCGGCCGCGACGTTCCCTGTGCTTACAGTAGCCGGATCCCGATTACCGGGGCATCCGTTATCGGCCTGTTCAGATGGCCAAAAACCGAAAAGGCCAGGCGCGGATGATTCCGGGCTGGCGGTACTCGGTGATCGCTGCGCCGCTCCGGCCGCGTGCTGGACTTCCCGGTGCCACAGCGCCGGCCCGGGACGCAGGGGCAGGCCCGCCAGGCACGGCCGGGGCGATGGCACTAGGCCGGCCGGGATCAGTAATAGGCGCTGCAGCGGTTGCGTCGCCGTTACCTTGGACCATGGCTACTGAGCTGGTGCCGAACGTCCTGCCCACGACCATCCAGGCCACCCTGAGCCTGTCCTCCGCCGCCGCCGCGAGGTACGCGGCATGAGCGGGCGGAGGGCTCACCTCACGGCTTTCCTCACCGGCGTCGGCTACCACGAGTCCGCATGGAAGCTAGCGGACCCGGCGGACCTCGCCGGACCCGCCCGGTTCGGGGTGCTCGAGCGAGCCGCGCTCGCCGCTGAGCGCGGCCTGCTCGACGCGGTGTTCTTCGCCGACTCCCCCGCGCTCGCGATCTTCCGCGCCCGGTACTTCCCCCAGGTCGGGTTCGACCCGCTCGAGCTCCTCGCCGCGCTGTCTCGCAGCACGACCCGGATCGGCTTGATCGCGACCGCGTCCACGACCTACAGCGCGCCGTACGACCTGGCGCGCCGGCTCGCCACCATCGATCACCTGTCCGGCGGCCGCGCCGGCTGGAACATCGTAACCACCCGGTACGCGGGGGCGGCCGGCAACTTCGGGCTCGCGGCCCACCCTGACCCCGCGGACCGGTACGCGCGGGCCGAGGAGTTCGTCGACGTCGTCACGCGGCTGTGGGACAGCTGGGACGCGGCCGCGGTCGTCAGCGACCAGCAGAAGGGCGTCTGGGCGAACCCCGACCTGATCAAGCCGGTCGACTTCCACGGCCGGTTCTTCGATGTCAGCGGTGCGCTGACGTTGCCCCGTTCCCCGCAGGGCAGGCCCGCGTTCGCCCAGGCCGGCTCGTCGGGGCCCGGCATCGAGCTCGCCGGGAAGAGCGCCGACCTGGTCTTCGCCGCGCAGCCCGACATCCCGTCCGGGCGCCGGTTCCGCGAATCGATCCGCGGCGCCGCCCGCCGCCACGGGCGGGACCCGGACGACGTGC
This sequence comes from Streptosporangiaceae bacterium, assembly GCA_030050125.1. Next base: position 4,169 of record JASIJN010000499.1, read on the forward strand.
TCGTGCTGCCCGGCGTCGCGTTCGTGCTCGGCAGCACCGAGGCCGAGGCCCGGGCGCTGCGGGCCGACCTGGAGGACCGGGTGGATTCCGAGTTCCGCTGGCGCAACCTCGCGCACAACACCGGGTTCGACGCCAGGCTGATCGACCCGGACCGGCCGCTGACCGAGGCCGCGATCGCGGCCGCGACCCGCGCCAGCCGAACCGACGAGGTCGTGCGACGCGGCCGGGAGACCGGCAAGACGTTCCGCCAGCTCGCCGACGAACTCACCGGCCTGCCCGGCGGCCTGGAGTTCACCGGGACGCCCGAGCAGTTCGCCGACCTCATCGAGGCCTGGCTGGCCGAGGGCGCGAGCGACGGCTTCACGCTGCAGCCGGCGACGCTGCCCGGCTCGCTCGAGCGGTTCACCGACCACGTCGTGCCGATCCTCCAGGACCGGGGCCTGCACCGGACCGCATACAGTGCCCCCACCCTGCGCGGCCACCTGCGAGACGACCGGTGACGCCCCGCGCGGCGCCGCCCGCTGCGACCCGCGGGGGCTCGAGCACCTGGTCATGCGGTCATGGCGGGCTCGTCCCGATAATGATCCTCTGATCTTCCGACGGATGGTGGCGCTCAGCATGCACCCGGAGAACTGTGTGACCCTGGACGGGGCCACGTTGGACTGCGTCGCCGTGGCGGCGGTGGCGCGGCGCGGCGCCGCGGTCGCCGTCGCGCCCGAAGGG
>JASIJN010000500.1 GCA_030050125.1 Streptosporangiaceae bacterium
CCGCCATCACCGCCGGCACCGCCGGGGTCAGGACCGTCGGCGCCAGCCGCCCCGTCGGCGTCCGCCGCCCCGATGGTCTCCCCGTGCAGCCCGACCGTGAACGCGGGCTCCAGCGCCACGGTCGTGCCGGTCAGCGCGGCGTAGGGACGGACCGTGGCCACGCAGCGCTCGGCCGCGGAACTGATCACCCGGCGCAGGGCGAAGCAGGACAGCAGGCCCGCCAGCCGGTCGGCGTCGGCCGCGCCGCGGGCGTCGAGCGGCCGGTCCAGGTCGTCACCGGGCCAGCTGCCCTTGTGGCCGGCCGCGGCGTGCCGCAGGAACACCAGCGGCACCGTATCGACCGGCCCGGCGGCGAACTCGTCCAGCATCGTCACGTCGTGCGGATAGCTGAGCCGGGCACGAGCGTCGGGCAGCGGCAGCCAGGCCATCAGATCCACCTCGGCGCCGGGCCTGAACGCGGGCCGGCCGTTCGGCACGGGCCGCCCGACCCAGTAGTCGACCCGCTTGGGCCGTCCGGAACTCTGGTACTGCGCGGCCGACAGCGGCCGGCCCAGGATGGCGCGCAGCCCGGTCTCCTCGGCCACCTCGCGGACCGCCGTCAGCAGCGGGTGCTCGCCAGCGAGCCGCTTGCCCTTCGGGAAGCTCCAGTCGTCGTACCGGGGCCGGTGCACCAGCGCCACCTCGACGCCCGCCTCCGATGGCCGCCACAGCACCGCCCCCGCGGCGCGAATTTCCTCGTCTGCGCTGGCCTCAGCCATCTGCGATGCGGCCCTGGCGAGTCCGGATCAGGTATTCCTGCACGTCGTTCAGGGGCGCTCCCGAGGCGTCCAGGTGGTGGCGGGTCCAGGTCCCGTCCGAGTCCAGCCACCACGAGGACGTGGCGTCGTCCATCGCCATGTCGATCAGGCCCCGCAGCTGTGCCCGGTGCGCGGGATCGGTGACCTGCACCAGCGTCTCCACCCGCCGGTCCAGGTTCCGGTGCATGAGGTCGGCGCTGCCGATCCAGACGCCGCCGTCGTCTGCCTGGTCGGCGCCGAACGCGTAGATCCGGGAGTGCTCCAGAAACCGGCCGAGCACGCTGCGTACCCGGATCGTCTCGGAGACGCCGGGCATCCCGGGCCGGAGCCCGCAGATCCCGCGCACCCACAGGTCGATCGGCACCCCGGCCTGAGACGCGCGGTACAGCGAATCGATGATCACTTCGTCGATGATCGCGTTGCACTTCATCAGGATCCGCGATGGCTTCCCGGCCCGGGCCAGGCTGGCCTGAGCGTTGATCCGCTCCACCAGCCCGGAACGGATGCCCAGGGGCGCGACCAGCAGGCGCCGGTACTCGGACGGCCGGCTGTACCCGGTCAGGTGGTTGAACAGGTCGGTGACGTCCTCGCCGACCGTGGGGTCCGCGGTCAGCAGGCCGAAGTCCTCGTACATCCTGGCCGTCTTCGGGTGGTAGTTGCCGGTGCCGATATGGCAGAAGCGGCGCAGCGAGCCGTCCGCCTCCTCCCGGACCACCAGGATCATCTTGCAGTGGGTCTTCAGTCCGACCAGGCCGTAGACCACGTGGCAGCCGGCCTCCTCCAGCTTGCGGGCCCAGGCGATGTTCGCGCGCTCGTCGAACCGCGCCTTGATCTCCACCACGACCACGACCTGCTTGCCCGCCTCGGCCGCGTCGATCAGAGCGTCGACGATCTCGGAGTCGCCGCTGGTCCGGTACAGGGTGTGCTTGATGGCCAGCACCCGGGGGTCGGCCGCCGCCGAGACCACCAGGCGCTGGGTGCTGGCCGCGAACGAGTCGTACGGGTGGTGCACCAGCACGTCGTGCTCGGAGATCGCGGCGAAGATGCTCATATCGGTCGGCAGCACCGTCTCCGACGGGACGAACTGCGGGTACTTGAGCTGTGGCAGGTCCAGGTCGGCGATGGCGTTCAGCCCGGACAGGTCCAGCAGCCCCGGGACCCGGTACACCGCGCGGGTGTCGACGTCGAGCTCGGTCACCAGCCGGTCCAGCACGTCGCGCGACATCGACTCCTCGACCTCGAGCCGGACCACCTGCTCGAATCGCCGCCGCGTCAGCTCGCGCTCCATCGACTTGAGCAGGTCCTCGGTCACGTCCTCGTCGATCTCGAGGTCACGGGTCCTGGTCACCCGGAAGGCGTGGTGCTCGAGCACGTCCAGCCCGGCGAACAGCTCTGGCAGGTGGGCGGCGATGACGTCCTCAACCGGCACGTACCGGTACGGCGCCACGGTCAGGAACCTCGGCAGCAGCGGCGGCACCTTCACCCGGGCGAACATGGTCGCGCCGGTCATCGGGTCGGCGATCATGACGGCCAGGCTGAGCGACAGGCCGGAGATGTACGGGAACGGGTGCGCCGGGTCGACCACGAGCGGCGTGAGCACCGGGTAGATCCGCTCCCGGAACAGCCGCTGCATGGCCTGCTGCTCGGTGTGCTCGAGCTCCTTCCACCGCAGGATCTCGATGCCCTGCCGGACCAGGGCGGGCAGGACCGAGTCGCTGAAGCACTCGGCGTGGCGGCAGGTCAGCTCGCGCGCGGTCTCCAGCGTGTTGTCCAGGATCTGCGCCGGCGACCGCCCGCTGGCCTTCTCCACCGGAAGGCCGGCCGCCATCCGCCTGATCCGGCCCGCCACCCGCACCATGAAGAACTCGTCCAGGTTGCTGGCGAAGATGGCCAGGAACCTGGCCCGCTCGAGCAGCGGGAGCGACTCGTCCTCGGCCAGTTCGAGCACCCGCTGGTTGAACCGGAGCCAGCTCTCCTCGCGGTCCAGGTACCGCCCGGCCGGCAGCTCGCCGCCGCCCGCCTGGGCGCTGCGATCGGCCGGGGCCGGGGAACGTTCCGTCACAACCTCCAAAACCTGGCCGGGCAGACGGGCGTCACCGTCATCGCGCCCGGCGGCCCGCACGTCCACCGCCGACCGCGCCGGACCGGCACCGGACCCGATGCCCGCGTCCTTCTTTCCGCCACCATGCGACTTTCCGCCACCATGCGACGATGCCACCTGACCAGAACCCATGCACCCATTCTCCCCGGAGTATCCCCGGGTCAAAGGCCACGGGGCGTCCGGAGCGCAAACTTCCGCTGAACCGGGCGTGCTCGGCCGGCCCGGCGGCGGGCCGGCCGCAACGCACCTTGCGGTGCGCGGCCGGCGGGCGGGAGGATTCGGAGGTCTGAGCGAACGGAGATCGCACATGCGCATCGGCGTCTCACAGGACGAGCCGGCCGGACCCGAGGCCCTCACCCGTCTTCGCGATCAGCTGCAGCGCGCGGCCGACGACGGCTTCGCCTCGTACTGGATGTCGAACATCTTCGGCCTGGACGCGCTGACCGCGCTGGCCGTGGCCGGCAGCCAGGTCCCCGGCATCGAGCTGGGGACGGCCGTGGTCCCGACCTACCCGCGTCACCCGGCCGTCCTGGCCCAGCAGGCGCTCACCGTGGCAACGGCGGTCGGCGGGCGCCTGACGCTGGGCATCGGCCTGTCGCACAAGATCGTCATCGAGGACATGTACGGGTACAGCTTCGAGCGGCCCGCCCGGCACATGGCCGAGTACCTGAACGTCCTGCTGCCGCTGCTGAACGGCGAGCAGGCGTCGTTCCAGGGCGAGACCCTGTCGGCCCAGATCGGGCTGACCACGCCGCGGCCGGCCCCCGTGCCGGTGCTGCTGGCCGCGCTCGCGCCGCAGATGCTGCGGCTGGCCGGCCGGCGCACGGACGGGACCGTGCTGTGGATGACCGGGCCGACCACGGTGCGCGAGCACGTCGTCCCCGCGATCAGGGAGGCGGCCGCCGCGGCGGGACGCCCGGACCCGCGCGTCGTGTGCATGCTGCCGGTCTGCGTGAGCGACGACCCGGACGGCGCCCGGGCCCGGGCCGACCGGGTCCTGTCCATCTACGGGCAGCTGCCGTCCTACCGGGCCATGCTCGACCGGGAGGGCGCGGCCGGGCCCGGCGACGTGACGCTGACCGGCGACGAGGACGCCGTAGCCGCGCAGATCGAGGCGCTCAAGGAGGCGGGCGTGACCGACTTCGTGGCCGCCGAGTTCTCGCACGCCGACGAGCAACTGCGCACCCGGGCGTTCCTGAAATCGCTGATCAGCTGAGAGCGGCCGGCCGGCCACTCAGCGCAGGCCAGTCCGGTTGGCCAGGTCGGCCAGCAGCGCGGTCAACTGCCGTTCCTCGGTCACGGCCCGCCCGCTGGCCTGCATCAGCTCGGCCAGCCGGGTGTCCCACGGGCTGTCCGCCGCCGGGCCCTTGAGCGGCTCCGCGTTCGGCACCAGCGCCGCACGGTACTGCTCCGCGCCCATCAGCCACGGCGCCGCGCCCAGCCGCCGGATCGCCGCCGCCGTTGCCCGCAGCCCCGGCCAGTCGAAGTCGCTGTGCCAGTGGATCCTGGTCCCGGTGGACACCGCCGCCTGCAGCAGCCGGAAGCAGGCCACCGACGGCTCCCCCTCGGTGCAGACCAGCGGCGCGCTGTCCGGGCCCAGTTGCGCGGCCGCCGCGCGCAGCAGCGCCGGGCTCTCGCAGACCCGCAGATCGATCGCCAGGGGCATGACCGGCATGACCGTGAGCTGATGCAGCGTGACCCGGAACGGCTCCCCCGCCTCGGCGGCCTCGGTCAGCCAGCCGCCCAGGCCCTCGCCGCCGGCCCGGACGTTGAGCACGAGCACCTGGCTGGCCAGGTCGTCGGTGACCACGCCGGCCGCCGTCCACAGGGCCCGCTCGGCGTCCCGCCCCGACGGCGCCGGGACCCCCTCACGCCGCGCGACCGACCGCAGCACCAGCCCGGCCAGCGGCGTGGCGTCCAGCCCCTTGGCGTCACCGGTGACCGCCT
>JASIJN010000501.1 GCA_030050125.1 Streptosporangiaceae bacterium
CGCCGCAGCCTCCAGCCCGGCCGCCTGCGCCCGCGACGCCAGCTTCGCCGCCCCGATCGCCAGCGCGGCCAGGGCATTCTCATCCAGCCGCCCCCCCGCCCCCGCCGCGACCTCCAGCCAGCCGGCCAGCGCCGGACCGGGTTCCATGTGCTCGACCGCCAGCGCCGCCACCCACGCCGGGTCCGCCGACTTCATCCGGCCCTCCGCGACAGCCTCCGCCTCCTCGGCCGCCGCCGCGTCCGCGTCCTCGGGTCTGGCCAGGTATCCGCCCCACGCCAGCCCGTCCAGCAACGCCTGGTAATCCAGCTCCGGTGGCGGCCCGCCGGTGGCGCACCCGAAGTCCGACCGCCAACCAGGGCAGGGATCTGACATTGAGGGCTCACCTCCTCGGCGGGTCTCCAGCGGCGCTTCGATGTTCTGGCCTGCGACCAGCCTAGCCAGAGGCACCGACAAAACTGGCGACCATCGGGCCGGTAAACGAAGATATTTCGAAAATTTATTTGTGCCCGACACGAGAGCCTGAACCCCGCGCGCCAGACAGTGCCGAGGTGCCCGCCGCAGGGAGGCGCCCGCCGCGGGAGGCGCCCGCCGCGGGGAGGTGCCCGCCGCGGGGAGGCGCCAGGGGCCCGGCCGATCCACCCGTCGCTTCGCGGTATGACCGGCCCCGGTGCGGAGCGTTCAAAATGCTCCTGGTGACCGCGTACACGCCCGCGCGTCCGGCCCTAGCCGGCGCAGGCCGGCGCGCATGTGGCCAGGCCGTTCTGGGTATTCGGGATCAGGGGATGACCAGGCGATGACCTGGGCCGTGGGGGGATCAGGCTTGCACGAGCACGAGCACGGGGCCGGGGGCCGCAGCGGCGGGTTCCGGTGCTAGGCCAGGCGGCCGGATTCGCCGTGCTGGCTGCTCTGTCACCGCAGGCGCTGCTGGCCGTCGCCGTGTATCTCGGCTCCGCCAACCCGCGGCGGGCCATGCTGATCTACCTGGCCGGCGCGGTGACTATGACCGTGATCCTGGCCATCGTCATCCTGGTCGCCATCCACGCAGGCGGCCTCAACCACCCCAGGCAGCGCCAGCCCCGGTATGGCCTGCGCCTCGGCCTCGGCGTCCTGGCGCTGGGGGCCGGGATCTTCATGGCCCGGCGCAAGCCAAAGCCCAAGAAGGAGAACAAGAAACCGAGCCTGGTCACAAGGATCATGACCCACCCGGCGCCGATCATGGCGTTCGCCGTGGGCGTGCTCCTGTTCGTGCCGTCGGCCAGCTTCATCGCCGCCGTGCAGGTGATCGCCACGGCAAAAGCCAGCATCGGCCTCATCGTGCTGGCCACAGCCGTTGTCGTGATCATCGTCGTGGCGTTCGTCTGGCTGCCGTTCGGGTTCTTCCTGGCCGCCCCGGACGCGACGACGCGGTACGTAAGGGCCCTCGATGCCTGGGTCCAGGCGCGCAGCCGCGTCATCATCGTCGGCGTGCTGCTCCTCGTGGGACTCCTGCTGGTCATCAACGGCGCGACCGGCCTCGCCTGACCGCGTATCAGTAGGGCCGGCTGACCCGAAGCCGGTCCAGCATGCGGGCGATGTCGCTGGGCGAGACGATCCCGGCCAGCCGGCCGTTGGCGAACACCAGCGCCCGCCGGTCGGCGCACGCGGTGAGGCGGGGCAGCAGGTCGGCGACCGAATCGTCCGGCGCCGCGGTGGCGACGTCGGCCAGCGGGCAGGCGATGTCCGCGAGCCTGGTCCGGTCCCGCTCGTCCGGGGGCACCTGCCGGATCCGGTTGACGGTGACGAGCCCGGTCACCCCCCGGCCCTCCTGGATGACCGGGAAGCCCTGGTGGCGGGCACGGAACAGGTGACCGTCCAGGAAATCGCTGACGGTCGCCGAGCCCGGCACGGTCACCGGGTCCGGGGTCATGATCTGGCCGACGCGGACGCCGCGCAACTGGCCGGTCACGACCGCCTGCTGCGCCTCGGCGCTGGCCGCGGCGGTCAGGAACCAGCCGATGAACGCGAACCACAGCCAGGTCCACTGCCGGCTGACGAAGAACGCGTACAGGCCGAAGACGATGAACACCCACCCGAACGCCTGGCCGGCCCGGCTGGCCCACACGGTGGACTTCACCCGGTCGCCGGTGCGCCACCAGATGACGGCGCGCAGCAGCCTCCCCCCGTCCAGCGGCGCGGCCGGGATCACGTTGAAGATGGCCAGCAGGACGTTGATGAACCCCAGGTAGGCCAGCGCGCTGCCGATGACGCCGGGCACGCTGGCGTGCGCCGGCCGGGCCCCCGCTACCGCCTCCGCCAGCCCGATGAAGATCCCGCCGAGCACCAGGCTGGTCAGCGGGCCGACGCCGGCGATGAGCACCTCCGCCCCGGGGCTCGGCACCTCGCCGCTGAGCTGCGAGATCCCGCCGAAGATCCACAACGTGATCTTCTCCACCCGCAGCCCGTAGTGGAGCGCCACCAGCGAGTGCGCGAGCTCGTGCGCGAGCAGCGACGCGAAGAACACCACGGCGGTGAGGATGGCCGCGATCGCGTAGGTGAGCGCGCTCAGGTGCGGGTTCACCGACGGGAACTGCAGCGTGGCGAGCCCGAGCGCGATCAGCGCGAAGATGAACGCGACGCTCCAGTTGGCCTCGATCCGGATGCCCCG
>JASIJN010000005.1 GCA_030050125.1 Streptosporangiaceae bacterium
ACCGGCAAGATGCTGGACCACACGCTCGGCAAGTGGCACTTCTGGTCGGTGTTCATCGGGTTCAACCTGACCTTCCTGGTGCAGCACTGGCTCGGGCTCATGGGCATGCCGCGCCGGGTGGCGAACTACCCGTTCCTGCCGCACCTGGCCACGACGCTGAACGACATCTCCTCGATCGGCGCGTTCATCCTGGGCGCGTCGAACTTCATCTTCTTCTACAACATCTACAAGACCTGGAAGACCGGTGAGAGGGTCACCGCCGACGACCCGTGGGGCTTCGCGAACTCGCTGGAGTGGGCGACGTCCTGCCCGCCGCCGCGGCACAACTTCACCTCGATTCCGCGCATCAGGTCCGAGCGGCCCGCGTTCGACCTGCACTACCCGCAGATCAGGACGGGCCGGGACCGGGAGGCCGAGAAGATAGCGATCGGCGCGTCAGCCGGCGGCGGCTCGGACTAAGGGAGGGTCACCATGAAGGTCGAGGGCTACCTGTTCCTGGGCTGCGCTCTCTTCTTCGGCGCCAGCGACTACGTCTACTGGCATTTCTCCCACGACCCGACCGGGTCCACCGCGCTGGCGATCGCCGTGGGGCTGGCCTTCCTGATCGGCTTCTACGTCCTGTTCACCGGGCGGCGGCTGCCGCCGCGGCCCGAGGACGAGAACGAGGGCGAGATCTACCAGAGCACCGGTGAGCTCGGGTTCTTCAGCCCGCACAGCTGGTGGCCGCTGTTCCTGGCCCTGGCCGCCGCGACCGCGGCGATCGGCGTGGCCATCGGCTGGTGGCTGTTCCTGATCGGGATCCTGATGGTGCTGCTGGCCACGATCGGGTTCGTGTTCGAGTACTACCGCGGGCACTACGCGCACTGACCGGCGCCGCCCCCGGCCCGTCGTCCCCGCCCGGCCTTTCGTCCGCGCGCGTCTCTGCCCGTCCCCGCGGGCTGGCAGAATGGCATGACCCCGGGCGAAAGGCGGCAGATGGACGTCTACGAGGCGCTTTACACCACGCGGGCCATGCGGCGGGTCAGGCCGGACCCGATTCCGTACCCGGTCCAGGCGCGCATCCTTGACGCGGCGATCCGGGCCCCGAGCGGCGGCAACGCGCAGGGCTGGCGGTTCATCCTGGTCGACGACCCGGCGGTCAAGGCCGAGCTGGGCCCGCTGTACCGGGACAGCATCCGCCAGCTCTGGGCCACGGTCTACCAGGACCGGATCGAGCGGGCCCGCGGTGCGCCCGAGGAGCCGGACCACCAGGCCACGCTGCGCATGGTGGCCTCCGCGCAGCACCTCGCCGATCACTTCGAGGAAGTACCGCTGTTCCTGCTGGCGTTCACCCGCGGCGACCCCTCGGGCGGCTCGATCTACCCCGCGGTATGGAGCGCCCAGCTGGCCGCGCGGGCCGAGGGCGTCGGCAGCGCGCTCACCACGGTGCTCGGGTTCTTTCACGGACCGGAGGCGCTGGGGATACTCGGCGTGCCCGACGGCCACGGCTGGGCCATGGCGTGCTGCGTGTCGTTCGGCTACCCGACCGGGCGCTGGGGCGTGGCGGCCCGCCGCCCCGCGGCTGAGATCGCCTATCGCAACGCCTGGGGGGCCGACCTGGGCCTGGACATCCCCGGGCCGCTCTGGCCGCCGGAGCCCGGCTGAGCGGCCCGTCCAGGGCGTGACAGAGCGGGTCGCAGCAGGCCCGGTTAACCAGGCCGTCAGGCCTGGCCGTCGCCCCCGTGCTCGTCCTCGTCGCCGCCCTGCTCGGAGCCGGACGGGACCGGGGCGTGGCCCGGCTCGGCATCCGCCTCCCCATGGCCGTCGCCGTGGCCGTTGCCGTGGGCCTCAATCGGCACGCTCTCGGTGAGCACCTTGTACATCCCCTGCCGCACCCGGCCCAGGCCGCCGCGCATCCCGGGCGGCGGCACTTCGGAAACGGCCGCGCCCGCCGGCAGGCTGGGTGCCCTCGGCCTGACATCGAGCGCGGCCACTTCCTCGTCGGTGAGCGGCCTGGTCGCCTCGACGTACTCGCCGGTCGGCAGCTGCCGGATGATTCCGGTCTCGACGCCGTGCTCCAGCAGGTGCAGGTCCTTGTACTGCAGGCCCAGGCAGATCCGTTTCGTCACCCAGTAGGCCACGGCGGGGGCGATGAAGACCGCGTATCTGGCCACCTCCGTGGTCACGTACAAGGAGATGTCGAGGTGGTCGGCGATGACGTCGTTGGCGCCCTCCAGCCAGAACACCCCCCACAACGTGACCGCGGCCATCCCGATCGCGGTCCTGGTGGGCGCGTTACGCGGCCGGTCGTTGACGTGGTGCTCGGACTTGTCGCCGGTGATCCACTGCTCGAGGAAGGGCCAGAGCGCCGCGCCGGTGAAGACGATGCCCAGCGGCACCAGGGCGGGGATGACCACATTCCAGGCCACGGTATGGCCCCAGGCGTCCCAGGTCCAGTTCGGGAACACCCGCAGCGTGCCCTCGAGGAAGCCCATGTAGAAGTCGGGCTGGGATCCTGCCGAGATGCCGACGGGCGTGTAGGGGCCATACAGCCAGATCGGGTTGACCTGGGCGAACGTGCTCGCGATGGCCAGCGCCGCGAACGTGAAGAAGAAGAACGCCCCGGTCTTGGCCATGAAGTACGGGTACATCGGGGCGCCCACCACGTTGGTGTTGGTGCGGCCCTTGCCCGGCATCTGGGTGTGCTTCTGGTGGAACATGATGAACAGGTGCGCGGTGATCAGCGCCAGGAACAGCCCCGGCAGCAGCAGCACGTGGATGATGTACAGCCGCGGGATGATGTCGTTGCCCGGGAACGGCCCGCCGAACAGGAAGAACGACAGGTACGTGCCGACGATCGGGATCGAGAGCAGCACGCCCTCCGTGATCCGCAGCCCGGTGCCCGATAGCAGGTCGTCCGGCAGCGAGTAGCCGAACAGGCCCTCGAGCAGGCTCAGCGTGAGCATCACGAGCCCGATCAGCCAGTTGACCTCGCGCGGCTTGCGGTAGGCGCCGGTGAAGAAGATCCGCAGCATGTGCGCCATGATCGCGGCCACGAACAGGTCGGCGGCCCAGTGGTGGATCTGCCGCATCAGCAGGCCGCCGCGCACGTCGAAGCTGATGTTCAGGGTCGAGGCGTACGCCTCGCTCATCCGGACGCCGTCCAGGTGCGTGTACGACCCGTGGTACACGACCTCGGTCATGCTGGGCTGGAAGAAGAAGGTCAGGAACGTCCCGGTCAGCAGCAGGATGATGAACGAGTACAGCGCGATCTCGCCCAGCAGGAACGTCCAGTGATCCGGGAAGATCTTGCGGAGCAGGGTACGGGTGCCCTTGGCCCCGCGGAACCGGTCGTCCAGCCACCCGCCGGTGCCGTCGAGCAGCTTGGTGGTCATGCTCATGTCCGATTCATCCCCGCTCGAAGAAGCTCGGCCCGACCGGCTCGCGGAAGTCGCTCAGCGCGATCAGGTAGCCCTCCGCGTCGACGCCCATCGGCAGCTGCGGCAGCGGCCGCGGGGCCGGCCCGAACAGCACCTGGGCGCCGCGCGGCGCGTCGAACGTCGACTGGTGGCACGGGCAGAGGATGTGGTGCGTGGTCTGCTCGTAGAGCGCCGCCGGGCAGCCCACGTGCGTACAGATCTTGGAGTAGCAGACGATGTTGTCCACCGTCCAGTTCGGCGTCACGTAGCCCCCCCGGATCTGGTTGGGCTTGCCGAACACCATCACGCCGGGCTGGAACTTGATGATGATCGCCGTCGCGGCGGCCAGCGCGTCCTGGTTGTACTGGTAGCCGTCGGGCACCACGGTGATCATGCCGCCGGGCGAGCTGAAGTCGCCGGGCCTGATCGGCGTGTTGGGCCCGTAGCTCAGCAGACGCATGCCCCTGCGCCAGACCGTGTGCCGCAGCGTGGTGCCGGGCAGCGGGCCCAGGTCACGCAGCAGCACGATCGGCGCGGCGGCCAGCGGCAGGGTCGCGGCGATCAGCGTCCGCCGCAGCAGCGGCCGCTTGGTGAACTGGCTGGCCTCCGCGCCCTCCTCGAAGGTCTCCTTGAACGCCTCCCGGTCCTGCGGATCGGAGCGCAGCGGGTGGCGCTCCTCGGTGAGCTCCACGACCGGCATCAGGTGCCGGACCCAGAGCGTCGCGCCGATAGCGATCGCGAGGAAGGCGACCGACATGGAGGTGCCGAGGGCCAGGTTGGACCGCAGCACCGCGTCGACCGAGTGCACCTCGAGCCCGATGTAGGCGGCGATGAAGCCGATGCCGGCCAGCATCGACAGGATGAACAGCGCCGCGATCAGGCGCTCCACCCGCTTGGCCCGGGCCGGGTCGTCCGGCCCGGCGGGCAGTTCGCGCCGGGCCGGCGCGGTGGCGCCGGTCTCCGGGGCGGCGCCCAGCAGCGTCCGGGCCTGGGCGGGCGGTGG
>JASIJN010000502.1 GCA_030050125.1 Streptosporangiaceae bacterium
CGGGCCGGTCGCGGCCCTGCGGCGCGCACGGCCGCCGCGCAGGCTCATGTGGCGTCGCCGCTCATGCCGCTGACGCTGCTCACGCTGCTCGCGCCGCGCCGGGGCATGACGCGGTACTGGCCCAGGTCGAAGCGGCGGACCCGGTAACGGTACAGGAAGGTGTGGTCAGGCCAGTTGTTGGTGTTGCGGCCCGAGGCGGTCGTGTACCAGTTGCGGCACCCGCTCTCCCACACCGAGGTGCGGGAGGCCACCGTCACCCACGCATTGAACGATTTCTGCACGTCGGGACGTACGTCGAGCCAGTCAAGGCGCTCCTCGTCGAGGGCCCGCAGTGCCCCGGTCACGTAGCCGATCTGACCTTCGAGCATGTAGATGATCGAATTGCCGCCGAGGTTGGTGTTGGGCCCGTAGAGCATGAAGAAGTTCGGGAAGCCCGAGACGGTGATCCCGAGGTAGGCCTCGGCCCCGTCCCGCCAGGCCTGGTCCAGCCGGCGCCCGCCCAGGCCGGTCACCTGCATCGGGGCCAGGAAGCCGAGCGTCTCGAACCCGGTGCCGTAAATGATCACGTCCGCCTGGCGGTGCGTGCCGTCGGCGGTGATCACCCCGTCGGCGGCGATCCGCTCGATCGGGTCGGTGACCAGGTCGACGGTGGGACGGGCCAGGGCCGGGTACCAGTCGTTCGAGAACAGCACCCGCTTGCAGCCCATCATGTAGTCGGGCACGCACTTCTCCCGCAGCCGCGGGTCGGCGATCTGCTTGCCGAGCTGGCGGCGCCAGAGCTGCATCGGCCCGGCCAGGAACCTCGGCGAGAGGACGAAGCCGCTGGTGAGCAGCTCGCCGTAGAGGAAGATCCGCAGCCGGTCGGCCTTGCGCACCACCGCGAACCGCTCGAACAGCCGGTGCTCGGCCTCGCCGTAGGGCCGGTCGGCCTTGGGCAGTATGTAGGGCGCGCTGCGCTGGTACACGTCGACGTGGGCGGCGATCTTGGCCACCTCGGGCACGAACTGGATGGCGCTCGCCCCGGTGCCGATGACGGCCACCTTGCGGCCGGTCAGGTCCACGTCGTGGTCCCAGCGCGCGGAGTGCCAGGACGGGCCGGCGAAGTCGTCGCGGCCCGCGATGTCGGGCAGCGCCGGCCGGCCGAGCTGACCGACCGCGGACACGACGGCGCTGGCCTGGATCGTCTCGCCGTCGGTGAGGGCGAGGTTCCACACGGCGCGGCGCTCGTCGAACTCGGCGGCGGCGACGCCCGCCCCGAACCGTAGGTGGCGGCCGAGCCCGCGCTCGGCGACCAGCGCGTGCAGGTAGGCCAGGATCTCCGGACCGGGCGGGAAGCGGCGGCTCCAGCGGCCCGGCAGGAACGAGAACGAGTACAGGTTCGACGGCACGTCGCAGGCGATGCCGGGGTAGGTGTTGTCGCGCCAGGTCCCGCCCAGGTCCTCGGCCCGGTCCAGGACCAGGAAGTCCTCGATGCCCGCCCGCTGGAGCGCGACGGCCATGCCGAGCCCGCCGAACCCGGCACCGACCACGACCACCCGCTGCGGTCTCTGCTCGGGCATAAGCCCTCCCTGGCGGTCAAGAACCCGGCACGGGCAGGATAACCATCCGGGCCGCCCCGCGGATCAACCGACGATGGCCGGATCGCCATGCCAACGAGTGCCCGGCTGGGCTGCCGCCCATTCCTCGAGGAAGCGGGCTGCCAGCTCCGGCGGCGCGGCCAGGCCGAACCTGCGCTCGGTGGCGAACGGCGGTGCCGGGTGGTCGTGGTCTTCCGGTGGCCGGCCTTCGCTGCATTGCTTGCAGATCAGCCGGAGAGTGGCGGTCCAGTCCTGAGCGGCATACCCTGCCTGGCCGAACACATCCGACAGCGCTTGCGCGCCTGTTTCGTCGGCGACTGTGACCTGGACTTCTGACCCGAGTCCGGCGTCGGGACGTTCACCACCACGATCCGGGCCGGATCGATCCGCCTGCCCCAGACCACCTCGGCGTGCCCGTCTGGCGCGAGCCGGACAGGCGCGGGGCCCAGGTCCATCCGCAACTCTCCGGTCCCGTCGGGAACGTGGACGCCGAACCGCCGCCAGGCCTCCCTCGCGGCATCCCAGCGCCGCAACGCAGTTGCCGCGATGCCCAGGTTCCACCAGGCCGGATCGCCTTTTCACCCGCGTCGGCCTGCAAACGGCCCTGCTCGTTGAGCCCGTCCGCTTCCAGCCAATTCGCGCGGTCTATACCCACCGGGCAAGCGTGCCATGATCGGGGCGGCGGCTACCAGGGAGCGGGGCGGGATCTCACCGCGCGGCGGCCCGGCCTCCGGCGGTTGCGCGGCCCGCGGCGGGCCGCCAGGGTGGTGCCCGTGAGGGAGAATTTCGCGACGGTGCTGGAGACCGTGGCGGACGTGCGGGCCGACCGCACCGTGGTCACGCACGGGGACCGCAGCCGGACCTGGGGCCAGCTGGACGAGCGCGCGTCGCGGCTGGCCGCGTTCCTGGCCGGGCACGGGATCGGCGCCGAGGCCCGGGTGGCGATCGCGCTGTACAACGGCATCGAGTACCTGGAGAGCGTCTTCGCCGTGCTCAAGGTGCGGGCCATCCCGGTGAACGTCAACTACCGGTACCGGCCGGAGGAAATGCGGCACCTGTTCGACGACGCGCAGGTGGCCGCGGTCATCTTCGACGCGTCGCTGGCCGGGCAGGTGGCGCAGGCCCGGGCCGGGGCGCGAAGCGTGCGCACGCTGGTGCAGGTCGGCGACGCGCCCGCCGCCGCGGACGGCGTCAGCCGCTACGACCAGGTGATCGGCGAAGCCGCTCCGCTGCCCCGGACCAAGCGCGGCGTGGACCACTGGCTGATGTACACCGGCGGCACAACGGGCAAGCCCAAGGGCGTGCTGGTCAGCCACGCCTGGCTGTATCCGGTCGCCTCCGCCAACGGCTGGCGGCTCATCGGCGAGCCGGTTCCTGACTCCCTCGGCGAGCTGCGCGCGGCCGCGCGGCGGCTGAGCCCGCGCGGCGATGCGATGGTGTGCCTTCCGGCGCCTCCGCTCATGCACGCCACCGGCATGTACACCACGCTGGGCGCGCTGCTGGCCAGCGGCCGGGTGGTCTACCTGACCGCGCGCTCCTACGACCCGGACGAGCTGGCGCGCACCGTGGGAGAGCAGCGCGTGGACACGGTCTCGATCGTCGGCGACGTGTTCGCGCTGCCGCTGGCCGATGCGCTGGACCGGGCCGCCCGGGCGGGCCGGCCGTACGACCTGACCAGCCTGCGGCGCATGCTGAGCGTCGGCGTTACCTGGAGCGCCGAGGTCAAGCGCCGGCTGCTGCGGCACGGCGACTTCGTCTGCCGGGACCTGATCGCCGCGTCCGAGGGCGGCCCGTTCGCGGTGAGCGAGACCAGGCGCGGCGACGACGCCGTCACCGCCCGGTTCACGCTGATCCCCGGCGCCCGGGTCATCAACGAGGCGGGCCGCGACGTGGTGCCCGGCTCGGGCCGGGTCGGCATGCTCGCCGCGCCCGCGGACGACGAGATCGGCTACCTGGGCGACAACCAGAAGACCGCGCAGACGTTCCGCACCTTCGGCGGCAGCCGGTGGGTGGTCACCGGCGACCTCGCCTCGCTGGAGGCCGACGGCTCGATCACGTTCCGCGGCCGCGGCAGCCGGGTCATCAACACCGGCGGCGAGAAGGTGTTCGCCGAGGAGGTCGAGCAGGTCATCATCGACCACCCCGGCGTCCGCGACGCGCTGGTGGTCGGGCTGCCCGACCAGCGTTTCGGGCAGCGCGTGGCCGCGGTGGTGGCGCAGGCCGCGGACGGTGAGCTGACCGAGGACGCGGTGGCCGCCCACGTCGCGCAGCGGCTGGCCGGCTACAAGAAGCCGCGCACCGTGGTGTTCGTCCCCGAGGTCCGGCGCAGCCCGTCCGGCAAGGCCGACCTGCGATGGGCCGAGGCCACCGCCGCCGCGGCGCGAGGCCGGGACGACCGCCCGTGACCGGTCCGGTGGCTTTGACGCCACGTCTGGCGGCTCATGCCGTCCGCTGAGCCGGAGGTAACCTCGCTGATGACCTTTCTCACCGAAATCCGCGATACCATCGCTCCCGGCCGCCACGGCCGGCACGGGCCGCTGCCGCCCCTGCTGCTCCTCATGACCCTGGTCACCGGCCTGGTGGACGCGTTCAGCTACCTGGTGCTGGGACACGTGTTCGTCGCCAACATGACCGGCAACATCGTCTTCCTCGGGTTCGCCCTGGCCGGCGCCGGCGGCTTCTCGATCGTCGCGTCCGCGACGGCGCTGGCCGCGTTCGCCGTCGGCGCCCTGGTGGGCGGCAGGATAGGCGCCGTGCACGCCGAGCACCGCGCGCGGCTGCACAGCTCGGCCGCGGCGGTCCAGGCCGTGTTCCTCGCGGTCGGCGTCGTCCTCGCCGCCGTCGGCGCTACCCCGCTTCCCGCCGGGTACCGCTACGCGCTCATCGTCGTGCTGGCGCTGTCGATGGGAGTTCAGAACGCCGCCGCCCGCAAGATCGCGGTTCCCGATCTCACCACCACGGTGCTGACGCTGACCATCGTCGGGATCACCGCCGACAGCCGCCTGGCGGGCGGAGGCGGGTCGAGGGCGGGACGGCGGCTGGTCGCCACGGCCACGATGCTGGCGGGCGCCGTGGTCGGCGCGGCGCTCGTCGTGCATGCCCACCGCTTCTACCCGCTCCTGATCGCGCTGATCGCGACCGGCATCGGCGCCGCGGCGAGCTACGTGCTCGGACGGTCGGACCCGGAGTGGGTCCGCGCCTCCGCCTAGAACACCGGCAATCGGGGAAAGGCAAGGATCATGACCGAGACCACAGGAACGCCCGTCGGGCCGCCGTCGCCCGCGCAGCCGCTGTTCATCCTGGCCATGGACCATCGCGACTCGTTCGGCCGGACCCTGTTCGGCGTGAAAGGCGAGCCGACCGGCGAGCAGCTCGCCGCCATGCGCGACGCGAAGTCGCTCATTTTCACGGCCGCCCGGCGGCTGGTCGGCACCGACCTGGGCGGCGGACAGCTCGGGGTGCTGGTCGACGAGCGGCTCGGCGCCGACGTCGCCCGCCAGGCCAAGGCGGCCGGCTTCATCCTGGCCATGCCGGTCGAGGTGAGCGGCGCCGACCGGTTCACGTTCGAATACGGCGACGACTTTCCCGCGCACGTCGAGGCGTTCGACCCGGACTGGATCAAGGTCCTGCTGCGCTTCAACCCGGCCGACCCGGCCGAGCTCCGGCAGGCGCAGACCCAGACCCTGCGCCGGCTCAGCGACTGGGCGCAGGCCAGCCGCCGTCACTGGCTGCTCGAGCTGCTGGTCCCGCCCACCCGGGAGCAGCTCGCCGCCCACGACGACCAGGCTCTCTACGACGAGCAGCAGCGGCCCAAGCTCACGGTCGAGGTGATCGCCTCGCTCACCGAGGGCGGGGTCCGCCCCCGCATCTGGAAGCTCGAGGGATACGAGACCACGGCCGGCGCGCAGCTCGTCCTGGACGCCGTGCGCGAGTACGGCGGCCGGGCCGACTCGTGCATCGTGCTGGGCCGCAACGCCCCGCAGCGGCAGGTCGACCACTGGCTCGACGTCGCCGGCCCGTTGCAGGGCTTCGTCGGCTTCGCGATCGGGCGCAGCATCTGGGACGAGCCGATCGCCGACCACCTGGCCGGCCGGACCGACCGGGATGCCACCGAGGCCAGGATCGCCGAGCGGTACGGCCACTTCATCCGGCGGTACCTGCAGGCCGACGTGTCGCCCGGCGAGGACGCGCACGCGCTCGACGAGCCGTTCACCTTCGCCCACCCGCGGCTCACCCCCGACCGGGAGGCCGCCATCCGCAAGGCGGCCGGGAGCGCCGATCCCCGGGGCAGCCGCCTGCCGGCCTGGATGGCCCAGTCGCTGCTGGCCGAGGTCGACGCGCTGCGCGCCGACGAGAGCGACCGCCCGGCCTAGCCGAAGTTCCGGGCGAGAACACCGCCCCTGGTTCACGCGGATGTTTCATGCTGGACACGGCGGCCACACATACGTGTTGCACGCTGATGTGTCGCCCGGGCCAGGCCGGGCCGACGAGGCCAGGCGGCACGCCAGTGCCGGGAGGGGACCGGATCGTTGATCAAGGTAGGCAAGCCGACGCGCGACGGCACGGTTCGCGTCACGTTCGTGTTGCCGGCGACGGAGCCAGCCGGCGCCGTGTCCGTGGTGGGTGACTTCAACGACTGGAATCCCTACGCGCATCCGCTGCGCAAGCGCGCGAACGGCATCCGCAGCGCCGTGGTGACCATCCCCGCGGGTACCACCCTCCACTTTCGTTACCTGGCCGAGGGCGGCGTGTGGTTCGACGACGAGACCGCCGAGCCGGCCGCGAACGCGCCCGGGTCGAGCTTCACCGTCCCGGGCTGACCGACACCGCCGGGCCCCGATCCACGGCGCCAGCTCGCTAAATGGCCAGTCAACGCGGACTTCATGACCGGTTAAGCCGCGGGCTTTAGGTTCGATCAAACAGCATCGGGATCTTGGCCCGTGCCAGGCGTGGCCGCCCGCGGGGCGGCCGGCCGTCCCGGCGGAAGTGGGGGGATCATGCCTGTGCTGTCGACCCTGCCGCAACGGCCCGGCCCCCCGCTGGCGCAGGTGCCGGAGTTCGAAGCGGCCTACCCGGGCTACCCGGCCACGAAAGCGCTGGATGAGCTGCGCGCGGCCGAGTACGGGTACCTGGACGCGGCCGGGCACGCGTACCTGGACTACACGGGCGCGGGGCTGCCGGCCCGGGCGCAGCTGAGCGCGCACGCGCAGCGCCTCTCCGGGCGCTGCTTCGGGAATCCGCATTCGGTGAACCCGGCGTCCGCCGCGTCGACCGAGCTGATCGAGCGCACCCGGCGGGCCGTGCTCGGGCATTTCAGCGCGCCGCCGGACGAGTACACGGTGGTCTTCACCCAGAACGCCAGCGGCGCGTGCCGGCTGGTCGGCGAGGCGTACCCGTTCGGCCGCGGCCGTGCGCTGGTGCTGACCAGCGACAACCACAACTCGGTGCACGGGATCCGGGAGTTCGCCCGGGCCCGCGGTGCGGCCGCCGCCTACGTCCCGTTCGGCACGCCGGAGCTGCGGGTGGACGACGACGCGGTGGCGGCGGCACTGCGGCGGGCGCGGGGGTGGCGGGCCCGCCGGGGCGGGCTGTTCGCGTTCCCGGCGCAGAGCAACTTCACCGGGGTGCAGCACCCGCTGGGCTGGATCGACCTGGCTCACGACCACGGCTATGACGTGCTGCTGGACGCCGCCGCCTTCGTCCCGGCCAACCGCCTCGACCTGTCGCGGCTGCGCCCGGACTTCGTGTCGGTCAGCTGGTACAAGGTGTTCGGGTACCCGACCGGGGTCGGCTGCCTGATCGCGCGGCGCGAGGCGCTGGCCCGGCTGGAGCGGCCGTGGTTCGCCGGCGGTACGATCTCGGCGGTGAGCGTGATGGCGGGCTGGCACGCCCTGGCCCCCGGCGAGGCCGGGTTCGAGGACGGCACGCCCAGCTTCCTGAACATCCCCGACGTGGAGTTCGGCCTGTCCTGGGTCAACGGCATCGGCACCGCGCTGATCCACGAGCGGGTGCGGTGCCTGACCGGCTGGCTGCTGGACCGGCTGGCCCGCCTGCGGCACGGCAACGGGACGCCGATGGCCCGGATCCACGGGCCCGCCGGCACCCGGCGGCGCGGCGGCACCGTCGCGTTCAGCCTGCTCGACCGGGGCGGCGCGGCGATCGACGTGCGGGCCGTGGAGCGGGACCTGGCCGCGACGGGGATCTCCGTCCGCACCGGGTGCTTCTGCAATCCCGGGGCCGCCGAGGCCGCGTTCGGGCTGACCAGGGCGGACCTCACCCGGGCCCGCCGGAGCAACGCCAGCACCTCGCACGACTACGCCGCCCGGGCGGGCATTCCCGGCGGCGGCGCCATCCGCGCCTCGGTCGGCCTGGCCTCGAACGTGGCCGACGTGGACCGGCTGCTCGCGGCGATCGAGACCACCTACCGACACGACGGCCTCGATCCCTTCTAGACGTCCCCCGGAAGGACTGGTGAGCATGAGTCGCGTGGTCGTCATCGGGGCCACCGGGCACATCGGGACGTACCTGGTCCCGCGGCTGGTGCGCGGCGGCCACGAGGTGATCGCGATGGCCCGCGGCACCCGCGAGCCGTACCACCCGAGCCCGGAGTGGAACTCGGTCACCATGGTCACCGCCGACCGCGACGCGGAGGACGCGGAAGGCGCGTTCGGTGCGCACGTCGCGGCGCTGAGCCCGGACGCGGTGATCGACCTGATCTGCTTCACCGCCGCCTCGGCGCGGCAGCTGGCGGACGCGCTGCGCCCATCCCGCCCGCTGCTGGTGCACTGCGGCACGATCTGGGTGCACGGCCCGGCGCGGGTGGTTCCGGTCACCGAGGACGAGCCCCGGACCGCCTACGGTGAGTACGGCACCGGCAAGGCCGAGATCGAAGCGCTGCTGCACCGCGAGACGCGGACCGGCGGCGTGCCCGCGATCGTGCTGCACCCGGGGCACATCAGCGGGCCGGGCTGGCCGGTCATCACCCCGGCCGGAAACCTGGACCCACAGGCCTGGACCGCGCTGGCCACCG
>JASIJN010000503.1 GCA_030050125.1 Streptosporangiaceae bacterium
CAGCTGCGGCAACGCCATTCACCGTCGGCTTCCTGGGGTTCCAGGTCCTCCTCGCCGCAGTACGGGCAATAGAACGGGACCGCGCGTTCGGCCGGGAGGGTCTGGATCGGCGGGGTCGGCGGCCCGGGCGGGGTGCTCATGACAGGTCCTCCTCCTTGGCTCTGGCTGCCCAGGCGGCGAACGTCTCGCCCTGCATCCGGCCGGCATCGAAGCGCCGCAGCACGCGCTCCACGTAGTCGGGTAGCTCGTCGGCGGTGGTCTTCAGCCCCCTGATCTTCCTGCCGAAGCCCGAGGTCTCTCCGTCCCCCCCATCCAGGCTCCCCCCGAGATGCACCTGGAATCCCTCCACCTGCTGACCGCCGGGAAGGGTCACGAGCGTTCCCTTGAGGCCGATGTCGGCGGTCTGGATCCGGGCACAGGAATTGGGGCACCCGTTGACGTTGATCGTGATCGGCTCGGTGAAATCGGGCAGGCGCCGCTCCAGCTCGGCGATCAGCGCCGAGGCCCGGCCCTTGGTCTCGACGATCGCGAGCTTGCAGAACTCGATGCCGGTGCAGGCCATCGTGTGCCTGCGGAACGTGCTCGGGGTGACCGGCAGGCCGCCCGCGCCGAGCTCGGCGGCCAGCTCGGCCGTCCGGCCGGCCGGGACGTCGAGGATCGCCATCTTCTGCTCCGTGGTGGTCCTGACCCGCCCGCTGCCGTACTCCGCGGCGAGCCGGGCGACCAGCGCCAGCGAGTCGCCCGACATCCGGCCCACCCGCGGCGCGAAGCCGGCGTAGTACCGCCCGTCGCGCTGCCTGTGGATGCCGACGTGATCGCGCCGTCCGGTGCCCGGCGCCTTCGGCGCGGGGCCGTCGGTCAGCCGGTAGCCCAGATAGTCGCGCTCCAGCACCTCCCGGAATCGCCCGGGCCCCCAGTCGGCCATGAGGAACTTCAGCCGGGCCCGGTGCCGCAGCCGGCGGTAGCCGTAGTCGCGGAAGATCGACGTGACCGCCGCCCAGACCTCGGGGACCTGGCCCGCCGGCACGAAGGCGCCCAGCCTCTTGGCGATCATCGGGTTGGTGGACAGCCCGCCACCCGCCCACAGGTCGTAGCCCGGCTCGCCGTCCGGCCCGGGCACGCCGACGAACGCGACGTCGTTGATCTCGTGCATGGTGCACTGCACCGCGCAGCCGCTCATCGCGGACTTGTACTTGCGGGGCAGGTTGGAGAACGCGGGGTCGCCGACGTAGCGCGCCGCGGTCTGGCGGATCTCCGGCGTCGCGTCGATGATCTCGTCGGCGTCGATGCCGGCCAGCGGGCAGCCCAGGATGACCCGGGGCGTGTCGCCGCAAGCCTCGGTGGTCGACAGGCCGGCCGCCTCCAGCGCCTCCCAGATCGCCGGTACGTCCTCGATCCGGACCCAGTGCAGCTGGATGTTCTGGCGGTCGGTCAGGTCCGCCGTGCCCCGCGCGTAGCGGCGCGAGACGTCGGCCACGGTGGTGAGCTGGCCGGCGCTCAGCTGCCCTCCGTCGATGCGGATCCGCATCATGAAGTGCCGGTCGTCCAGCTCCTCGGGCTCCAGCGTGGCGGTCTTACCGCCGTCGATGCCCGGCCTGCGCTGGGTGTAGAGGCCGAACCAGCGGAACCTCCCGCGCAGGTCGGCCGGGTCGATCGAGTCGAAACCCCGCTTGGCGTAGACGTCGATGATCCGGTCGCGGACGTTCAGGCCGTCGTCGTTTTTCTTGAGTTCCTCGTTCTTGTTCAGTGGCTCACGGTAGCCAAGTGCCCACTGTCCGTCACCACGACCCTGGCGGCGGCTGCGCAAGCTCCTGGCATCGGGGGGCGGGGTGGGAGCGGGCGTCGTGCTGGTCGGCGCGGGCATGTGCGGCGTCCCTTCGGTCAGGGGCGCGTGCCGCGAGTTCACGAACGGCGGTAAGCGCGGGCGCCTCACTCCTCGGTACGGGCCCCGCGCCCGCTGGCGGCACGCGCCCGTCAGGAATGACGGGCTCTGGTCAGCGGCCGCGGGATACAGAGCGCGCTCCCGATGCGAAGGAAATCAACGTGGCGGCGGACGACAAGCAGTGGGTCGGCCGGATCCGGTGCCGAAGACACGACGCTGGCTCCCATGTGTCATCCCAACGGCGCGACATTCACGCCTATTCCGCCATCAGCCCTGCCGGATCCAGCCGAACCGAGGCTCAGCGCCGGGGTCCGGCTGGCGGTGCTGGCAGTCACACCAGGTCCCGCCGGGGCATTGTTCATGCTGCTGCTGCCGGCAGGACGAGCAGACCATGTGTCTATTGTCCACGCCCCGCGAGGGCGGGCGCGACCGGGCCGGTCAGGCCGCGTTGGCCCGCCGCATCCGGCGCCGGCGCTCGGCCGACCGCTCGTCCTCGTTCAGCCCGCCCCAGGTGCCGTACTTTTCCGGGCGGCTGACGGCATAGTTGAGACACTCGGCTCGCACCGGACAGGCGGCGCATACAGCCTTGGCCTTGCGCTCCCGGATTTCGCGTTCGGGCTGCCGCTCACCATCGGGACCGAAGAAGAGCACGACTTCCTTACCGCGGCACGCAGCGTCGTCTTGCCAGCCCCAGTTCGGCCGCGGAATCAAGACGGCCTGACGGCGTACCTCAGACATGGATAGCTCTCCTCAACCAGCTCACCGTGTAGTTCCTCGCCTAGCGGAGCGTCCGGCTCACTGGACACATAAAAACCTCGCGTGATGCGGCATTCGCCCCGTCGCATGTTGCAACGCACTACGCCGCCGTGGTGTTCCCGCGAAGTCGGGCATAGCCGGATGGGCGAAGCGGCTGCCAACACAGCCGCCAGGCCAGCGAGCCGACGCAACATCATGCCATCGGTGCCCCGGCCCGTGCAGGCAAGATCGGGAAACTGGCCTGCGGCGTTTACCCGCGGGCGGATCGGGCCGGCTCAGCGCAACTGCCTACGAACTAGACAAAGCCGATGGTTCAGCGCCACGATGGGCTGCATGTCGGCATCGGATGCGGCTCCGCTGCCCCGTCTGGGCGAGGTGTTCTTCGACGTCCGGGGGAATTCCCGGAGCATGCGGCTCAGCTGGTACGCGGACACCGGGGTGGCGGTCCTGAGCATCTGGCAGGGAGGGATGTGCACCGGCACCTTCCGGCTCGCCATTGCCGACCTGCCCAGAATGGTGCAGACGCTGCAGCGCGGCCCGGCCGGGCCGGTGCCCGCCGCGGACCCCGAGCCGCCCGTGAGTCACGTCCGGGCCATGCCGCCGCTGCCGGGCGAGGACCTGCTGGCCGAGTCCGAAGGCCCGAGGACCGGAGCCGCGGATTACCTGGCCGGGCCGATGAATGACCCCCGGCTGGCCCCCGCGCAGTACCCGGCCGGACCGCCCGATCACCGGCCCGCCGCTTCGCCCGGCTACCTGCCCGAGCCGCCCGGGTACCCAGACCCTCAGGGCTACCGCTACCCGACCGAGCCGGGGAGCTACCCGCCTGCGCCGCCGGGGAGCTACCCGCCTGCGCCGCCGGGCCGCCACACCGAGTACTCCGCGGGCGGCGGCTACCCGCAGCAGCCTTACCAGGGCGCCTCTGGCGCGGCCGATTATCGGGGCGAGCCGCCCGGGCCGGATTACCTGCCCGGGACTTCCGCCGGCGATCGCGACGCGCTGGGCCGAAGTACCGCCGATTACCCTGCGCATTACCCAGGTACCGTTACCGATGACATCCCGCGTGACCCGCCGCTGGATTCGTTTCCCTACGGCCCGCCGCCCGCCGCCCGCCGCGCGGCGAGCCGGCACGCCGCGCCCGAGGAGCCGTTCGACTGATCTGCCGCAGCTTTCCGCACCGGGCCGGTAAATCCCAAAGAGACCCTGAAAACACATGGCGGGGCCGCCGTTACAGGTGCCATGTGCCTGGGGATATATTCGCCTCGGGGGAAGGGGGAGTACAAGTGGCACAGAAGGTATCGGTCACATTCGCGTGTGACTACGACTCAAAAGAGATCCCCGAAGGCGAGCACATGACCCGTGCGTTCAGCCTCGACGGCCGGGACTATGAGATCGACCTATGCGAGAAGCACAGCCAAAAGTTCGACGAGGTCCTCAGGCGGTTCTCGGACAGGGCGCGCAAGGTGACCGGCCGGGTGACCAGGACCAAGCGCAGAACGGCGGCTCACCGCCAGCACAGCGCCGAGGTCCGGGCCTGGGCCAAGCACAACGGCATCGAGGTCAGCGACCGGGGCCGGATTCCGGCCAACGTCATCGAAAGGTACGAGGCGAGCCACAAGTGAGGATCCCGGCTCAGGAAGCCTGACCGCTGCCGTCGCGCTGGCCGGGCTGCGAGTCGGGAGGGCGCGGCTCCTCCTGCGCCGAGGCCGTGGCCGCCGCC
>JASIJN010000062.1 GCA_030050125.1 Streptosporangiaceae bacterium
GCGGTCGCCGGGGCCCACCGGGAACCGGCCGAAGTCGACGGTCAGCACGGGCGCGCTTCCCGCGCCGGAGCCCCGGGCCGGGCGGCCGGCTCCCCGGCCGCCCCGGTCGCCTCGATCGCCCGGACGTAGTGGTCAACGGTGGCCCGGGCCACCGCGGACCAGGCGAAGCGTTCCTGGACCCGGCGCAGCGCCAGCGCGGACAGCCGCTCCCGCTCGGCGGGCGAGTCGTGCAGCGTCCGCAGCGCCGCGGCCAGTTCCTCCGGATCGCCCGGCGTGACCAGCAGCGCCGCGTCCCCGGTGACCTCGGGCAGCGCGCCGGTGCGGCTGGCGATCAGCGGGGTGCCCGAGGCCATGTGCTCGACGGCGGGCAGCGAGAACCCCTCGTACAGCGACGGCACCACGGCGATCTCCGCGGTCGCGATGAACTCGGCCAGCGCGGTGTCGGAGATCCCGCTGACGAACCGGACCCGGTCGCCCAGGGCCAGCTCGCCCACGAGCCGCTCGGTCGGCCCGCCGGGCGCGGGCTTGCCGACCACGGTCAGCTCGGCGTTGCGCTCCGTGGCGAGCTTGGCCACCGCCCGCAGCAGCGTGGCGATGCCCTTCACCGGCGAGTCGGCGCTGGCGACGGCCACGATCCGGCCCGGCACGCGGGGCCCGGGCCTGGGGTGGAACAGGCGGGTATCCACCCCGAGCGGGATGACGTGCACGCTGGTCGGCGGCACCCGGAAGTCGCGGCAGATGTCGTCGCGGGACGACTGCGAGCCGGTCAGCACCGGGCCGACGCGCCGGGCCACCCGGCCCTGCATCCGGACGAAGCCGTACCACCGGCGCTTGGACAGCCGGGACAGGCCCCGGGCCGCGGCGAGCTCGATCCGCCGGTCCACGCTGATCGGGTGGTGGATGCTGGTGACCAGGGGCAGGCCGAGGCGGGCGATGCCGAGCATGCCGTAGGCCAGGACCTGGTTGTCGTGCACGACGTCGAAGTCGGCCCGGCGGGCGCGCAGCGCGCGCAGCGCCCGCAGGCTGAACGTCAGCGGCTCGGGGAAGGCCCCGGTCCACATCGAGCCGACCTCGAGCGCGTCGATCCAGTCGCGGAACTCGCCGGGCCTCGGGGTGCGGAACGGGTCGGGCTCACGGTACAGGTCCAGGCTGGGCAGCTCGCGCAGCAGCGGGCCGGGCTCCAGTTCCGGGTACGGCTGGCCGGAGAACACCTCGACCTGGTGCCCGAGCGCGGCCAGCTCGCGGGACAGGTGCCGCAGGTAGATTCCCTGCCCGCCGCAGTGCGGCTTGCTCCGGTAGGACAGCAGCGCGACCCGCAGCGGGCGGTCGGGCGGTAGCTCGGTGCTCACGCAGGTTGCGCCTCCTTGTCTGCCGCTGGCAGCCAGCTGCGTCAGGCGTGCCCGCGTGACCCCTAAGGAGCCGAACATTACCAGGCGGTACCATGCGTGTTCTTGCGCCCCGTGCGCAAAAAGAGAACAGTGCTTCCGTCGTTGACTACGGGCCGGTTCCCCCGCCCGCAAGGACGGGGCCTTCGCCGCACAAAGTCGGTAAGCTGCCGCGACGTGACCGAGGTTCAGCCGCGGTCGCGGCCGGCCCAACAAACGCGGAGACTCTGCTGACACGACGCGCTCTCATCACCGGCATCACCGGCCAGGATGGTTCCTACCTGGCCGAGCACCTGCTTGCCGAGGGATACGAGGTCTGGGGCCTGGTGCGGGGCCAGGCCAACCCGCGGGTGCGCCGGGTCCGCCAGCTCCTCGGCGACGTCCGTCTGGTCCGCGGCGACCTGCTCGACCAGGGCAGCCTGATCTCGGCCGTGGAGCGGGTCCAGCCCGACGAGGTCTACAACCTGGCCGCGATCTCGTATGTGCCGATGTCCTGGCAGCAGGCCGAGCTGACCGGGGAGGTCACCGGCCTCGGGGTGCTGCGGGTGCTGGAAGCGATCCGGGTCTGCAGCGGGATCAGCGCGTCCCGCAGCCCGTCCACCGGCCAGATCCGGTTCTACCAGGCCTCGTCGTCGGAGATGTTCGGTAAGGTCCGGGAGTCGCCGCAGACCGAGCAGACGCCGTTCCACCCGCGCAGCCCCTACGGCGTGGCCAAGGCGTACGGCCACCACCTGACCCAGAACTACCGGGAGTCGTACGGGATGTTCGCGGTCTCCGGCATCCTGTTCAACCACGAGTCGCCGCGCCGCGGCGCCGAGTTCGTCACCCGTAAGGTGTCGCTCGGCGTGGCCAAGATCAAGCTCGGTTACGAGCGGCAGCTAAGGCTGGGCAACCTGGGTGCCAGCCGCGACTGGGGGTTTGCCGGGGACTACGTGCGCGCGATGCACCTGATGCTGCGGCGGGACGAGCCCACCGACTACGTGGTGGGGACCGGCGTCACCCACGGCGTCGGCGAGCTCGTGGAACTGGCCTTCAAGGTCGTGGGCCTTGACTGGCACGACCACGTGGTGACCGACGCCGCGTTCATCCGGCCGGCCGAGGTCGACCGGCTGTGCGCGAACCCGGCCAAGGCCACCAGCGAGCTGGGCTGGGAGCCGAAGATCGGCTTCGAGGAACTGGTCGCGATGATGGTCGAGGCCGACCTGGAGCTGCTGTCGGTGTCCGGCGGCCACGCCGAGGACTCGTTCGGCTCCGACGCCTGGTAACGCCGGCCCGGCGCGAGGCCCCGGCCGGCTCAGGCGAGCGCGCCTACCAGGGTCCCGATCCCGTAGGTCAGGCTGGCCGCGGCCGCGGCCAGCAGCAGCTGGCGTACGGCGCCGCGCAGGAACGGGCGGTCGGTGATCCGGGCCACCAGCCCTCCGCCGGTGAACGCGGCGATCGCGGAGACCACCAGCGTGACCCATAGCGTGGTGACGCCGGCCAGATAGGGCAGCAGCGGGATCAGCGCCCCCACCGCGAACGTCAGCAGCGACGCGGAGGCCGCCAGCACCGGGGACGGCAGCTCCTCGTGATCAACGCCGAGTTCCTCGCGGACGTGCAGCCCGAGCGCGTCGTCCGGGCGCTCCGACACCTGCCGGGCCACCTCGTCGGCCAGGTCGGGGTCCACGCCGCGGCGGCGGAACACCGCGGCCAGCTCCCGCCGCTCGGCGTCGGGATGGATCTCCAGCTCGCGCCGCTCCTTGCGGACCTCGGCCTCGACCAGCTCGTTCTGCGAGGACACCGAGACGAACTCGCCGGCCGCCATCGAGAACGCGCCCGCCCCCAGCCCGGCCAGGCCGGCCAGGACCAGCGCGTGCGGCGAGCCGCCGCCGCCGCCGACCCCGGCCAGCAGCGAGACGTTGGTGACCAGGCCGTCCATGGCCCCGAACACGGCCGGACGCAGCCAGCCACCGGACACGTCCCGGTGCTGGTGGCCGTGCGCCTCCTGCCCGGCCGGGGTCTTGGCATGAAACATGGGTGTGCGCTCACGATAGGTGGGTGATGGCTGGTGATGTCCGGCCGCCGGAACTCAAGGCCACGCGCGGATGCCGTCGGCGCCGGGACGACTGCGGGTAACGAGCCGCCGCGGCCCATTATTCCTTGCCGGCCCGCCGCGCAGCCCGGCCGCCGTCCCACTCGGTGCGCGCGCACACCGGATCCCGGGATCGTACGCCCCGTCGGGAACGATCCCGGGATCCGGCCGGTCTTCGCGCAGACCCGGTGCGCGGCCCGGTCCGCGCGGCTGTGCGGGTCAGCTCTTGGTCGCGTTGTACAGGAAGATGTGGCCGATCGCGGTCGGGTAGGCGCCGGTGGTGTTCTTGGCCGTGGCGGTCAGGTAGTTGTAGAAGTAGCCGTAGATCACCGGCGTCTGGTCCAGCAGCAGCGTCTCGATCTGCCCGGCGATCGCGCGCTGGCTGGACAGGTCGACGGTGGCGACGTACTGGGCGACCAGGCTGTCGTACTGCGGGTCGTTGAAGTGCGCCGCGTTCCACGAGCCGGTGCCGGTCTTGGCGTTGATGGTCTGCAGCGGCGCGCCGAGGAACACGTTCGGCACGCTGCGATGGCCGTAGTCGACCAGGCTCATCGTGGCGTCCAGCCAGTCCGAGTTCCCGAACGTGGCCTTGCCGTAGTACGCGGCCGAGCTCTCGATGGTCAGCCCGATGGTGACCCCGATGGCCTTCGCGGACTGCGCGATGATCTGGGCGTAGGACGGGATCTCCAGCAGCTGCTCGGTGGTGAGGTGGGTGGTGAAGCCGTTCGGGAACCCGGCCGCCGCCAGCAGCGACTTGGCCTTGGCGATGTCCTGGGTTCGCTGCGGGACGGTGGTGTTGGTGGACGGGAACACCGGGGCGAACGGGCTGTCGTTGCCGACGTCGGCGAAGCCCTTGAACAGCGCCTGGACGATGGCAGGCCGGTCCAGCGTGAGCGCGATCGCCTGGCGCACCCGCGAGTCGGTGAACGGCGCCTGGTCGCAGCGCATCGACAGCTCGCGGTGCGCGCTGGAGCGCAGCTTGATGATGTTGTAGGGGGCGCCGGCGGCGAGCAGTTGCTCGCCGCCGGACACCGCGAACTGCCCGACGACGTCGATCGTCCCGCTGGACAGTGCGAGGATCTCCGGGGTCTGGTCGGTGTAGAAGGTGAACTCGGTGGCCGCGGGCAGGGCCTTGGGGCCCCAGTAGTCCTCGTTGCGGGCGAACGAGGCGCCGACCTTCGCGGTGTAGCTCTTCAGCACGAACGGGCCGGTGCCGATGAACGAGCTCTGCCAGTTCGCCGGGTTGTAGCCCTTCGGGATGATGATCATGTTGTAGTTGTCCGACGAGGTCAGGTACGGGAAGTTCCCGTTCGGCGCCTCGAGGTGGAAGGCGACCGTGTAGTCGTCGACCTTCTGCACCCCGGAGGGGTCCAGCACGCCGCCGAAGGCGGACAGCGCGTTCGAGTCGTTCGAGGGGTCGGTCTGCAGCTGGTAGGTGTACACGACGTCGTCGGCGGTGAGCGGCGTGCCGTCGTGGAACTTCACCCCCTGGCGGATCTTGAACGTCCACACGTCCGCCGCCGAGTTGGCCGTCCAGCTCGTGGCCAGCACCGGCGTCAGGGCCAGGGTCTGGGTGGACAGGCACAGGTACTCGCCGGTCTGCGCGAGCATGTCGAGCCCGCCCTGGTCGGCCACGGTGACCGGGTTGATCGCCGCGGTCGGCACGATGATCCCGACCCTGATCGTCGCCCCGGACTTGGCCGCCGCCGAGCTCGGCGACGAGGACGGCGACGTGCTGCTCGAGCCGCACGCGGCGACGACCGCGCCCAGCACCGGGACCGAGATCCCGATCACCGAGCCGCGGCGCAGGAAGTCGCGCCGGGACAGCCTTCCGGCGACGTACTCGTCGATGACGTGGTTCGCGATGTCGCCTTGCCCCTCGCGGAGGCGGTCGAGGCGGCGATGGTTTGCGTTCACTTGGGATCCTCCCTGGTTAACGGCGCCTGCCCGCTCCTCTGCAGGACGGCTAGCTGATCGATCGGAATGTGACAGCTCATAAAGTGGCCGGGCGCGACCTCGCGGAGCGGGGGCTGCGAGGACTCGCACTGGCCGGTGGGCAGCCGGCGCGGGCACCGGGTATGGAACACGCACCCGGACGGCGGGTCGGCGGCCGACGGGATCTCGCCGGTGAGCCGGATCCGTTCCGGGCGCTGCCCGTCCAGGCTCGGCACCGCGGACAGCAGCGCCTCGGTGTAGGGATGGTGCGGCCCGGCGAACACGGTCTCGGCCGGGCCGAGTTCCATGATCCGGCCCAGGTACAGCACCGCGATGCGGTCGGACAGGTACCGCACCAGGCCGAGGTCGTGGGAGATGAACAGGTAGGTCACCTGCTCCTTGGCCTGCAGGTCGACCAGCAGGTTGAGGATCGCGGCCTGCACCGATACGTCCAGCGCCGAGGTGGGCTCGTCGCACACCACGATCCGCGGCCCGCCGGCGAAGGCCCGGGCGATCGCCACCCGCTGCTTGAGGCCGCCGGACAGCTGGCCGGGGCGCAGGGACAGGTGCCGGTCCTCCATCCGGACCGAGCGGACCAGGTCGGCGAGCCGCTCCCGCAGCGGCGCCCCGGACAGGCCGGCCAGCCGGGCCAGCGGCCGGCTGATCAGGCGCCGGACCGTGTGCCGCCGGTTCAGCGCCGAGTCCGGGTTCTGGAACACGATCTGCAGCGCTTTGAGCTGGTCCTGCGAACGGCGCCGGGCGTCGCCGCGCAGCGGCTCGCCGTCCAGGGCGATCACGGAGCCCTCGTCCGGCGCGATCAGCCCGAGCAGCGCCCGGGCCAGGGTGGTCTTCCCGCTGCCGGACTCGCCCACGAGCCCCAGCGTTTCCCCCGCTTCCAGGCTGAGGCTCACTCCGACCAGGGCCTTGACGGCCTCGCCGTGTGAGCCGAAGGTCTTCGACACACCGTCGAGGGCCACGATCGGGCGCGAGACGGCGCGTTCGGTCGAAAGCTCCGCATCGGCCGGAGTGCTGCGGGGCAGCTGCGCGGCGGCCTCATGCAGGTAGCAGCGCGAGGCACGGCCGGGGCCGACGGGGAAGGCGGGCGGCGCGGCGGCCCGGCAGCGGTCCTCGGCGATCGGGCAGCGCGGCGCGAACACGCATCCGCTCAGCTCGTGGCCGGGCGGAGGGAGGAAGCCGGGAATCGAGTCCAGCCGGCCGTGGTCCTTGCGCTGGCCGCCCCGGGGGATGCAGCGCAGCAGCCCGACCGTGTACGGGTGGCGGGGCGCCTCGAAGACCTGGCCGGCCGGGCCCTCCTCGATGAGCTCGCCCGCGTACAGGACGCCGATCCGGTCGCACATCTTCGCGATCACGGCCAGGTTGTGGCTGATGAACAGCACCGAGGTGTCGAACTCCTCGCGCAGCGCGGCCACCAGGTCGAGCACCTCGGCCTCGACGGTCGCGTCCAGTGCCGTCGTCGGCTCGTCCAGGATGAGCAGCGAGGGCTCGGCGGCCAGCGCCATCGCGATCACGGCCCGCTGCGCCATCCCGCCGGACAGCTGGTGCGGGTAGCGCTCCATCACCCGGCGCGGATCGGAGATCTGGACCTTGCGCAGCATGCCCGCGGCGCGCTCCATGGCGTCCTTGCGGCCCAGGCCGGCGATCTCGTATACCTCGGCGACCTGGCGGCCCACCCTGATCGACGGGTTCAGCGCCCGCCCCGGCTCCTGGTAGACCATGGACACCGTGCGCGCGCGCAGATCGCGCAGCGCGGCCGGGCCCATGGCCAGGGGGTCCGTCCCGTTGATGCTGATCGACCCGGCGCTCACCCGGCCGTTTCGCGGCAGGTACCTGGTCAGCGCGAGCGCCACCGTGGACTTCCCCGAGCCCGACTCGCCGACCAGGCCGTAGGACTCGCTGCGGCCGATCTGGAACGACACGTCGCGCAGGGCCCGCCGGTCATGGCCGCGGACCCGGTAGGCGACGTCCAGGTGCCGCACCGCGAGGGCCGGGCCGGCCGCGTCCGCGGCGCCGGGAGCGGCCGTGAGGTCGGCGGCGGTCACGAGGCGAGCACCTGCTCGATCGCGTCGGTGACCAGGTTGACGGCCACCACCAGGGAGGCGATCGCCAGCGCGGGGAACAGCGTCTCCCACCAGTACCCGGCGGGCAGCACGCCGTAGTTCGCGTAGATGTCGGCGCCCCAGTCGGGGGTGGGCGGCTGCACCCCGAAGCCGAGGAACGACAGCGTGGCCACGGCGAAGATGGCGTAGCCGAGGCGCACCGTGGACTCGACCAGGACAGCGGGGAGCACGTTCGGCAGGATCTCGACCACCATGATCCGGACGGACTTCTCGCCGAGCAGCCGGGCCGAGGACAGGTAGTCGAGCTGGCTCTCGACCAGGACCGCCGACCGGACGGTCCGGGCGATCAGCGGCGTGAACACGAACCCGATGACGATGATCAGCGTGCCGGTGGAATGCCCCAGGGCGACCACGAACAGGAACGCCACGATCACCACCGGCAGCGCGAGCACGGCCTCCACCACCCGGCCGACCAGGATGTCGACGATGCCGCCGAGGTAGCCCATGACCAGGCCGAGCGCGGTGCCGAGCACGGTGCCGAGCAGGGTGGACCCGGCCGCGATGAGCAGGATGTCCCTGGCCCCGGTGATGACCCGGGAGAGCACGTCGCGGCCCAGCTGGTCGGTGCCGAACCAGTGCGCCCGCGACGGGGCGGCGTTGGTGGCCAGGAGCTGCTGGGCCAGGGGGTTGTGCGGGGCGATCGCCGAGCCGAACACGGCGCAGACGATCCAGAACAGCAG
>JASIJN010000504.1 GCA_030050125.1 Streptosporangiaceae bacterium
CCCTCGGCCTCACCCTGCTGGTGCGGATCGACGGGGCGAGCGACATCCTGCCGGTGGTCCCCTACATCGGGCTGCTGCTGCTCGGCAGGCGGCCGCAGGCCCTCTCGCTCCTCGGCGGCCTGGTGGTCGGCGGGGCGTACGGGCTGGCCGACGGGGTGCTGCTGTCCAGGCCCTACCTGTCCAGCATCAAGTCGTCACTCGAGCCGCTGGCGCTGCTCACCGGCCTGGTGATCATCGCGACTCTGCTGGTCATGGCGTGGCGGTGGGAGCGCGGCGTGCCGGAGGTGCGGGGCCGATGGCTGGCCAGCGGGATCGCCGTGCTCACGTTCGTGGTCGTGGCCGGCTTCGCCATCCGGCCCTACGTGGAGACGGTACGCGCTCCGACCGATGCCACCACCAAGGGCGTCATGGCGCGCTTCCAGCGCGGCAATCACCTGCCGGTCGACCCCACGCGCACCTACGCGGAGCTCAGCCTGCACTGGGTGTTCTGGTATATCGGGGTGCCCGCGGTCGTGCTCGCCGCGATCGCGGTGGCGCTGCTCTCCCGTCGGTGCCTGCGCGGCCAGGCGCCGACCTGGACGCTGCCCCTGGTCGCGTTCGCCTGGGCCATCGTTACCTTCCTCTACCGGCCGGCGATCACCCCCGATCAGCCCTGGGCGAGCCGCAGGCTCGTGCCCAGCGTGCTGCCCGGCTTCATCCTGCTGGCGGTCTGGGCCGCGGGCTGGCTCGTCGGGCGACTGCGGCAGATGGACACCGGGCGGGTGCTGCGGGCCGTCATCGCCGCCTGCCTGGTGGTGCTGCTGGTGGCGCCCGCCGCGATCACCACGTTCGGCCTGAGGGTCAGGTCGGGCGGCCCGGTCGGGGTCAAGGTCGCCGCGGTCGGCCTGGCCTTCAAGGCCTCCTACCAGGGTGAGATCGGGGCCGTCAGCGGCATGTGCGCGGCGATACCGCGCGGCGCCTCGGTCCTGTTCATCAGCGGGGCAATCCAGGGCAAGCTGGCCCAGGTCGTCAGGGGGATGTGCGGCAACCCGGTGGCGGACATCAACCACCCGCGCTACGCCACGGTCGAGCAGGATGTGCAAAGCATCGCCGCGGCCGGCCGGCGGCCGGTGCTCCTCGCGTCCAGCCGGTCGCAGCTCGCGCGCTTCGGCGGGCCGGCCCGGCAGATCATGATGCTGCGGACCACCTGGGACGCGCATACGCTGACGACCCCGCCGCTGAACCCCTGGCCGCTCACCGTCGTCGTCTGGATGTCGGAGCCGGGGCCGTGACCGCCTTGGCCGACCGCGCTCATGCGCCCGAACGAAAAGGTAGGCTCGGCGGCTGTGAGTGATCCGTCACCCGAGAACGTATATGTCTCGATCATCCTGCCTTGCTACAACGAGCAGGACCACGTCGCGGACGAGGTCGAGCGGATCTGTGTCGCGATGGACGCGAGCGGATACGAGTACGAGCTCCTCGCGTTCGACGACGCGTCCACCGACGAGACCCTGGCCCGGCTGCACGAGGCCGCGCCCAGGTTTCCGCGCATGCAGATCGTGCACTTCCACCGCAACGGCGGCTCGGGCACCGTCCGCCGGATCGGCACCCAGCGGGCCAGGGGCGAGATCGTGGTCTGGACCGACGCCGACATGACGTACCCGAACGAGCGCATTCCGGAACTGGTCCAGATGCTCGAGAAGGACTCCACGATCGACCAGGTGGTCGGGGCCAGGACCAGCGAGCAGGGCACGCACAAGATACTGCGGATCCCGGCGAAATGGTTCATCCGCAAGCTGGCTGAGCAGCTGACCGGCTCCCAGATCCCCGACCTGAACTCGGGCCTGCGGGCGTTCCGCCGCGAGGTCGCGCTGCCTTACCTGCGGCTGCTGCCGCCCGGGTTCTCCTGCGTCACCACGATCACGATCGCCTTCCTGTCCAACCAGCATGATGTGCGCTACGTGCCGATCGAGTACGCGAAGCGCTCGGGGAGGTCGAAGTTCCGGTTTGTCACGGACGCCTACCGCTACATCCTGCAGGTGCTGCGGATGGTGATGTACTTCAACCCGCTCAAGGTGCTCATGCCGCTCGCGCTGTTCCTGCTGGGCGTGGGCATAGCGAAGGCCATCTACGACGTGGCCGCCCACCCGTTCCGGGTCGCGGACGACACGGTCCTGGTGTTCGTGACCGGGCTGCTTATCGCCTCGCTCGCCCTGCTGGCCGATTTGATCGTCCGGTCCCGGGGAGATACCTGAGCGCGGGCGCCCCGATGAGACAGATGCCGGCGAGAATTTGGACAGGCGTCCGGCGAGGATGGAGGCGTTGGTGAGCCTCGTGCCGTCAGCGGTCGAGTCGTCTCCCGTCGCGGAGCGCTCTCGCGACCGGGCCGGGTCCGGGGCGCGCTGGCTGATCCTTGGCCTCTACCTGCTGGGCGCGCTGGCGCTGACCTCGCGGCTGTGGGTCGACCCGGCTTCGCGCGCACAGGTGGGCGACCCCGAGGACGTGGACCTGTTCGCGTGGTTCATGCGCTACTGCGCCGAGGCCGTCGTGCACGGGCACGTGCCGGCGCTGGTCACGACCGCGCTGAACTGGCCGCGGGGCATCAACCTGATGTGGAACACATCCTTCCTGCTCCCCGGGATGCTGCTGAGCCCGGTGACGCTCCTGCTCGGTCCCCAGGTCAGCCTCACGATCGCGCTGACGCTGGGCTTCGCCGGTTCGGCGGCCAGCCTGTTCTGGGTGCTGCGCCAATGGGGGGCCAGCACCTGGCCCGCGGCGCTGGGCGGCGCGCTCTACGGGTTCTCCCCGGCCCTGGTGGACTCCGGCATCGGCCACTACCACATGCAGTTCGCCGTGTTCCCGCCGCTGATCATCCACGCGGCGCTGCGGATCGTCACCGGTCGCGGCAGCGCCGTGCGCAACGGCCTGTGGCTCGGCCTGCTGACGGCCGCCCAGGTGTTCACCGGCGAGGAACTGCTGACGCTGACCGCCGTGGCCGGCCTGCTTCTGGTGGTGGCGGTGGCGGCCAGCCGTCCGCGCGCCGTGGTGCACGGGCTCCGGGGCACCGCGAGCGGCCTCGCCACGGCGGCCGTCGTCTCGCTGGCGATCAGCGGCTATGCCCTGTGGATTCAGTTTCACGGCCCGCTCACCGAGCACGGCAGCCCCTGGATAACGAATGATTTCACCAGTTCTGCCGCCAGTTTCGTCACTCCGGCGGGCAATCTGCTCCTGCACACCCCGGCGAGCGCGGCCGCTGTCGCCGGGGGCTCCAGTGGCCTGCCGGAATACCTTGCTTACCTAGGGTGGCCGCTGCTCTTCGTCCTGGTCGCCGCGGCGATCTGGTTCTGGCGCGATGTGAGGGTCCGCGCGACGGCCGTGACCTGGGCGGTGCTGGAGATCTTCAGCCTCGGCGGCAACTCCTCGTTCTTGCCGTGGCATTG
This sequence comes from Streptosporangiaceae bacterium, assembly GCA_030050125.1. The sequence continues at coordinate 3,420 of JASIJN010000504.1, forward strand.
GCTGCAGGGCCTGCCGGTGCTCAGCCAGATTCTCCCGGACCGGTTCGCCATCGTCGCCGACGGCGCGGCCGCCGCCGTGCTCGCGTTCTCGCTCGGCCTGGCACTCTCGACGGCCCCGGAGGGGGCGGCACGGGCCCGCCGGAACTGGCCGCTGGCGGTGGCCGCGCTGGCGCTGCTGTTCCTGATCCCGTTGCCCATGCGGGCCGGCCCGACCGCGCCGGTCCCGGCCGGCTGGCAGGCGGCCTTCGCCAGGCTGGGCCCGGATCCCCGGGTGCTGGTCGTCCCGGTCCCGTATTCGCAGTTCCCCGAGGCGATGCGGTGGCAGGCGGATACCGGCGAGCCTCGCTCGCTGATGGGCGGCTGGTTCGTCGGACCAGACCAGGCCGGGCAGGCCACTCCCGAGTATTACGGCTCGTCGAATTCGTACTTTGTCGCCCAGGCCGCGTCGTACCTCGACTCCCTCTGGATCGGCGTACCGAAGTACCGGGGGATCATCCACACTCAGATCAACCTCATGCTCGGTTACTGGCGGCCAACGGCGATCGTCGCGGTCACAAGCCCGCACTCGCGCCTGGACCGCGTGCTGACCAGGCTCTTTGGCCGTCCAGCCTTCCGGGTCCAGCAGGTGCTCGCGTGGCGGCTCTAGCCGCCGGCTTCAGCATCCCGTCCGGCGCACGATCGTCAGCGCCCCGGTGTAGCGAAGCGGGATCTCCTGCGCGGAGCAGTATCCGTAGCGCCGGAGGGTACGCAGCGACTCGTCGTGGACCGAGCGGGGGAAGGTGGCGCCGGGCACGTCGTACTCCAGCAGGAACACGACCGGGCTGCCCGGGTGCGCGGCCAGGAAGCCGGCCACCGCGCGCGGCGTGACGTAGACGACGGCCAGGGTGTGGTCGGCCGGGATCGGCGGCCGGGCCGCGACCGTCGCCGGGAACCCCTGGTACTTCTCCATGTAGTACAGCCACGGGGCGGCGTACCAGTCGGGCGGCGTCCGGTCAGCCCGGATGATGACCAGGTCAGCGGGCGAGCCTTCGCGGCGTGCCTGCTCCACGGCGGCCCTGGTGGCGCCCCACCAGGTCGCCGCCACCGCCAGCCTGCTGGTCTGCGCGAACGTCCGTGCGGTGGACACCCCGGCCCCGGCCGCCGCGACGATGACCGCCGCCGCGGCGACCATGGCGGCGACCGCGCGCCACCACTGCGCCGTGACCGCCCAGGCGCCGCCGGCGTCCCGCGGGCCGATCAGCAGCCGGGCCAGCCAGACCGCGCCGATCGCGCACAGGACGTAGAGCAGGGGCAGCACGAAGATGTTGACCCGGAGCAGGCCGAACGGCCAGTGCCGCACCGTGGACGCGGCCAGTTCCAGCAGCACAGCCCCGCCCGCCGCGGTGACC
>JASIJN010000505.1 GCA_030050125.1 Streptosporangiaceae bacterium
TCGGGCGCGTGCCTGGCCGCCGGCAGCAGCCCGAGGACCACCTCCGACCCCGGGTTGAGCTGGCCCCGCTTGGTGCAGACCCCACAGCGCCGGGCGTGCTCCTTCATCCACCCCGGCACGACCCGGGTCAGGTCACCGTTCAGACTGCTCAGATAGCCAGCCGCGGTCTCGCAGTACCACGACCGCCCGCGACGGCCCGCCAGCAGCAGGTCCCATGATGCCTCGAACCGGTCGCCGCTGCTCTGCGCCAGGGTGCGCGCCCGGTCGCGCGGCATGCCGAGCACGTCCGCGAGCTCGGTGGCGTCCAGCCCGTGCCGGATACTCAGTTCCGCGACTTCGCGATCCGGGGGGTTCATCTCGGCCAGCGCCGCCCAGGCGGTCGACAGCAGGTCAGACCGCCAGGCAGTGCCGCCGAGCCGGTCCCAGTCCCGGTCGCTGATCTCGTCGAGATAGGCGGGCTCGGCTCCGGCCCGCAGCCGTTGCCGGCAGCCACAGCGGGCGATGGCCAACAGCCACGGCCGCAGCCGGGCCGTATTGTGCAGCAGCGAAGCCTTGGCCGCCGCGACCACGAAGGTGGCTTCCACGACCTCGGCCGCATCTGCTACGTCGCCAAGTTGCGACTGACAGTAGTCGTAGAGCTCTTGTCCGTGCCTATCGAAGGCTGCGCCGACCGCCCCAAGATCGCCTTGGGCGATCGCCGTCGCTATCGGACGATGCCACACACCGAATACCATAGATGGTTGGTTTGTCACATAGTACGAAGATGACACGATAACTACCTGCGGCGGCGCGGCCGGTCAGGCTGCCGCGAGCTGCCCCGGCCGTCACCGGCCCTTCACCGAGGGCAGGGCGAGGGCGAGGGCGAACCGGCCGTCGAGGAACATCAGGCCGCGCCGCTGGAGGTCGGCGAAGATTTCCTGGATGTCGTCGGCGGGCAGGCGCAGGCCCAGTCGCTCCCGTACGGCGGCGGCCGTGGTGGGGCGGTCGGTGCAGGCCAGATACAGGTCGGCGAGGGTGTCCTCGAACGTGTACGTGCCCGCGTTCCCGGCCTGCCTCTGGTCGGCGATCTGGACGAAGTGCGGCGCGGACCAGAAGGTCAGCGACGGCCGCGGGCCGTCCCGCCAAGCCTGGGCCCACGCGCTCACGGCCTGGCCGAGCGCCGCATAGCTGCTCTCCGGCACGCTGCCGTCCGCGCGGTAGTCGAAGAAGTACGCCACCTTTCCGAGATCGATGTCCGCCGGGTAGACGTAGCGATAGCTGCGCTCGGGCGTTACCCCGCCGAACCGGCGTATTCCCGGGTCGCTGAACAGCGGGCTGAACCTTTCCAGCCAGATCCGCCCGGCGCTCGACGGCGGTTGCAGGTGCAGCAGGTGCGGACAGGCGGCCGTTTGCTCGGCATAGTCCGGCTCCGTCTCGCCAGGGAAGCCCCACAACAGGTTCCACCCGACGTCGATGTCGTAGTACCGGGCCCAGCGCAGCAGGTTCACGTTCTGGGCGGCGCGGATTCCCTTGCGCATGAGATCCAGCACATGGGAGCTGAGCGACTCTATGCCGGGCTGGAGACGGGTGACGCCGGCCCGGGCCAGCAGCTTCAGCTGCTCCCGTCTCAGGTTCGCCTTGGCCTCGTAGAAGAGCTCGTAGCCGACGTCGCTGTCCACCAGGACCGGGAACAGATCCTTCAGGTACCGCGGGTCGACGATGTTGTCGACCGCCTCGAAGTAGCGGCTGCGGTACCTGCGCGCCTGGTGGGCCAGCTCATCGAGGACCCGCTGCGGCGACTTCGACCTGAACCGCATCGCGGTTCCGTTCAGGCCGCAGAACGTGCAGTGGTGTTTCGCCCCCCACCAGCAACCCCGGGCTGTCTCTATCGGCAGCCACACCTTGCGGTGGCCGGGGGGCAGCAGCCCCATCTGCTCGGCCCGGGTGAAGTATTCCTCATAGTCGGGGTCCGGCAGGACGTCGAGATCGCCCTGCGGCGGCGCTGCGGGCGTGAACACCACCTGGCCGTCCCGCCGCGTGGCGACGCCGGGAACCAGGCCAGGATCGCCGCCCTCGGCCAGCGCCGCCAGCAGGCGGGGGAAGGCCTCATCGCCTTCGCCGATGACCGCGGCGTCGATGCAGCCGACGGTACGCACGAGTTCCAGGCCCATCTCGCCGTCGAAGTTGGCGCCGCCAAAGACCGTGAAGATCCCGGGATAGCGCTGTTTCAGCCGTCTGGCCAGCGCGAACGACGCCGTGTTCTGCTGATATGTCGAGCTGAACCCGACGACCGACGCCTCCTGCCAGACAGCGGAGTCCACGAGGGCATCCAGATAGGCCGGGATGTCGCGGCGGCGAATCCTGGCCAGCTGATTCTTCAGTTCCTGCGGTGATTCGGCGAGGTAGGAGACCTCACCGGCCAGGTCGTCGAGCATGCGCCCGTCGGGATCGGGCGCGCTGTCCGGGAACGCTTCCGGCGAGAACAGCCACTCTCCCACCTGGTGACCCCGGTGCTCGGAGAGCCGCTGGTAATAGTCGGGGCCTATGCGCGCAGCTAAATCGAGGCTGGCATGAAAGGTCCGCGCCGGAAAGCCGTGCCGGTCGGCCACGGCTTTGAGTAGTCCGAGCTGGATGGAAGGACGGCCGGCGTCTATAAACGGCATGCAGACCAGGATGACCGATCCCGCGCGGCGCCGGCTTTGAAACGGCGCGCGCGAAAGTTCTGCGCTCACCGTCGATGAAGCAGGCTCAGCGGTTGCCAATCCTCGCGGCCTCAAAGTGGAACTCGTCGTCAGAGCCAGGCACGAAAGACTGGACAATCTGCTCGCGAAGTTCCGCCAGGGTGGCATCGTCGGGCAGGCCCGATGACGAAGGCTGGCAGGCATGCTCTGAGGCCACGGCCAGAATGGCCAGCAAGAGATGCTGCTCCCGGTCGCTCAATTGGGAGCTGAGCGTGCTGAGCTTTGCTACCAGACCTTCGATGTCGCTTCGGCTGAACCGTAGCTCTGCCATGAATGACCTCCGGGCAACCTCGCTCTGCACCTGGTGGACTCGTCCGGACGCCGGCAATGGTCGGGCGGCGGCCTAACCTCGCTATCTCAGCGTGCCCCACCGGCCGGTGTCAAGATGGTCTGCCGCGTTCCACAAGCTTCGCAAGCTTCGTCCGCACTCCCTCGGCGTCGGGATGTCCTAGGTCGTCCAGAACGGCCAGCGCGTTGCGCCATGCAGCGCCAGCCGACTCGGCGTCGCCCGCGGCGAGGTAGGTGTCGCCCAGGCAGGCCAGCGTATCTGTCTCGGCATAACGGTCCCCGAATTCCCGGTACAGCTCCAGCGCCTGGCGGTAATGTGCGGCCGCCTCCTCGTGACGGCCGAGGAGGAGATAGGCGGCCCCGATGCTGTCCAGCGTGTCCGCCTGGTTGAACGTGTCGTCGTTCTGCCTTTGCAGGACCAGGGCACGTTGCAGGTGCGCCAGCCCTTCCTCGGGGTCGCCCAGCTTGACGTGAAACCAGCCAACGGCGTTCAGGGCCCGGCCCTCTCCGGTTCGCTGGCCGGCCGCGCGGAACAGCGCCAGGGACCGCTCCGCGTGCTCCAGCGCCAGCGCGTAGTCGCGCTTATCGAAAGCCCGGGCCAGGCGCCGGTGCGTCTCGGCCTGGCCGGTCTTGTCGCCGAGTTCCTCATAGAGCTGGAGGGCTTGCGCCAGATGCGACTGGGCCTCGTCGTGCCGCTTGAGGGAAATGCAGGCGTAGGCGAGACAGCTGTGGCTGACCGCCTGCCCCCGCAGGTCATCGATCCGCTCGGCGGCGGCCAGGGCCAGCCGCAGGTAGGTGACCGCGTCGTGCCAGTGCCACCGACGGTCGAAGTACGACGCGAGCGTCCAGGCCAGCTGCCAGGTGTGGACGTCGAACCCTTGGGCTGCCGCCTGGCGCAGCGCGATGAGCAGGTTCTGGTACTCGGTGTCGAACCAGCCCAGTGCCTTCCGGTGGTCGGCGAGCCGCTGCAGCGCCGCTCCCGGCGTGGCCGGGGCCAGGGCGATCGTGTCCTCGCGGCCCGGCCGGAGCAGTTCGTCCCCTCGGTAGGCGGTGTGCAGGTAGTGATCCAGCATCCGGCGCATCGCCGCGCGCTTATCCACGGCCGGATCGTGCGCGTCGGCCAGCTCCCTGGCGTACGCGCGCAGCAGGTCATGGAACGCGAACCGGCCGTGCCCGACCTCGGTGAGCAGGTGCGCCCGGGCCAGCTCCGCGAGCAGCCCGCGCGCCCCGGACAGCCCCTCGGCGGCCAGGCTGGCCGCCGCGCTCACCCCGATATCCGGGCCCGCGTGCAGGCTCAGCAGCCGGAAGAACCGGGCCGCGGCCGGGCTGAGCGCGTTATAAGACCAGGAGAACACGGCCCTGACGTTGGTCTGGCTTTCCCCGCCGTTGAGGGCGTCGAGGCCGCCGCGGCTCTCGTAGAGTTCCTCGGCCACCCCGGCCAGCAGCAGCCGGGGACTGGCCGCGGCGCGGGCGGCGACCACGCTCAGGGCCAGCGGCAGCCCGGCGCAGACGTCGATGATCTCGCCGACGGCGCCGGGCTCCGCCGTGACCCGTCCCAGGCCCAGCCGCCGGGCGAGCAGCTGCCGTGCCTCGTGCGGCGACAGCACATCAAGGCAGACCGAGTGGGCGCCGTCCGCGGCGGCCAGGTCAATGAGCTGGTTGCGGCTGGTCACCACCACCAGGCAGCCCGGCGACCCGGGCAGCAGCGGCCGCACGTGCGCGCCATCCCGGGCATTGTCCAGGACGATCAGCACCCGCAGCGAGGCCAGCAGACTCCGGCAGAGCGCACCCTGGGCCTCCAGATCGAACGGGATCCGGTCCGGCGGCACCTCGAAGGCGTCCAGGAAACCTCGTATCGCATCCCCCGGTTTCATCACCGACCCGGCCGGCCCGAATCCCCGCATGTTCACATAGAGCTGCCCGTCAGGGAACTGGCCGCGGATCTGGTGGCTCCAGTGCACCGCGAGCGCGGACTTGCCCACGCCGGCCATTCCGGTGATGGCTGCGATCACGACCGGGCCCGCCGCCGCGCCTTGTTCATCGGGCAGCAGCGCGTTCAGCGTGCTGAGCTCGGCCTCCCGCCCGCTGAAGTCCGGGATGCTGTGGGGCAGCTGGGCCGGCACCGGCCTGTGGTAGGCGCGTTCGGCGCTGCCGCCGATCGTGATCTCGGCGGGGATCTGGCCCAGCTCGGGGTCGGCAGAAAGGATTTGCTGATGCAGCCGCTGCAGCGGGGCGGCCGGCTCCACGCCGAGTTCCTCTTGCAGGAGGCGGCGGGCGTCCCGGAAGGTGGCCAGGGCATCGGCCTGACGTCCCGCCCGGTAGAGCGCCAGCATGAGCAGGCCGTGCAGCCGTTCCCGCAGCGGATGCTCGGCCACCAGGCCGCGAAGCTCCGCGACCACGTCGCCGTGCCGGCCGAGTGCCAGGTCCAGTCCCACCCGCTCCTCGATCACGCTGATGTATGACTCGGCCAGCCGGTCACGCTGCGCGTCCAGCAAGGGGCTGGACAGGCCATGACAGAAGGGCCCTCGCCACAGAGCCAGCGCCGCGTGCAGCGCCTCGGCCGCCCCGCGCAGATCGCCGGCGTCGCGGGCCGCTCGCGACCGGCTCAGCTCGCTCTCGAACACCCCGAGATCCAGGGCGCCGCCCGGCAGCGTCAGCTGGTACCCGGCATCCGTCCAGATCAGCCGGATCGGCCATTCCGCGCCGGGCCCGCAGGGGCCTAGCGCCCGGCGCAGCCCGGACACATGCCGCTGCACCAGGTTCACCGCGCGGGCCGGCGGATCCGTCCCCCAGACGGCGCTGATCACCTGCTCGCGGGCGATGGGGCGGCCCGCCTGCAGCAAGAGCACCACCAGGACAACCCGCTGCTGGAGCGGCCCGAGGTCGACGGGATTCTCGCCTCGCCAGGCGCGCAGCGGGCCTAGTACCTCAAACCTCGGCACTGGACCGGATTGGTCATCCATGCCCACTTCCCCGCTCAGGCCTTGCCACAAATTTAGCCTGTGCGGCCGAGAATGTTGAGCAGGTTCTTCGCCGCGGGTGCGTCGGGTGGGCGAGCCGGCTACGTCGCCGCGGCGCCGGCGGGCCAGAGCCGGAGCCGGCGCAGGGCGGGGCCCGCCATCGCGGTCGTGATCAGGGCCGTCATGACCAGGACGGTGAACGCGCTGCCGTCGATCAGCCGCGCGCTGAGGCCGACGCTGATCACGACGATATCGGTGACGCCGCGCGCGTTCATCAGGGCGGCCAGGCCGAGCGCGGACCGGCGGGGCATGCCGCCGGCCGAGGCCACGATCGCGGTGCCGCCGAGCTTGCCGACGATCGCGACCAGCAGCAGCGCCGCGCCGCCGGCCAGCACGGCGGGCCGGGCCACGGCCTGCCACACACTGACCTGCAGGCCGATCGACACGAAGAAGACCGGCAGCAGGATCGCCCGGTTCAGCGCGCCGAGCTGCGTGGTCACCGGGCGGAGCAGCCGGGTGTCGCGGGGCAGGACCAGGCCGGCCAGGAAGCCGCCGAAGATGTCGTGAATCCCGATCCGGTCGGTGACGGCGGCCAGGCCGAAGATGAGCCCGACCACCAGCATGAGGCGCAGCGAGCCGGGCAGCGCAGTCCCCGCGAAGCGGCCGGTCAGGGCGGCCAGCAGCGGCCGGGCCACGATGAGCACCGCGCACAGCGCGGCGGTCAGGGCCAGCTCCCGGAGCACGGCCCACGGCCCCTGCGCCCTGGCCATCGCGAGCACGACGGCCAGGGCGCACCAGGCGAGAACGTCGCAGACCGCGGCGCACAGCAGGGCCATCGAGCCGAGGCGGGTATCCCCGAGCCCGCCGTCGCGCACGATCCTGGCCAGCACGGGGAAGGCGGTCACGCTGAGCGCGGTGCCGACGAAGGCCGCATACGGCAGGACGCCCGCGCCGCGCCCGGCGAAGGTGGCGTACAGCGGCAGGGCCGCCACGACGCCGAGCGCGAACGGGACCGTCATCATGGCCTGGCTGGCCGCGCCGATCACCGTGCCATGCCGCCGCAGCATGTCCCGGTCCACTTCGAGGCCGACCGAGAACATGAAGATCACCAGGCCGGCCTGCGCGAGCAGGTTCACGTCGGGCATCACGGCGGCCGGGAGCAGAGCCTGGATGAGCGCGGGCGCGAGCGTCTTGAGCACCGTCGGGCCCAGGATCAGCCCGGCCCCGATCTCGCCGAGCACGGCGGGCTGCCCGGCCCGGCTCGCGAGCGCGCCGCACGCCCTGGCCAGCAGGGCGATGACGGCCACCGCGACGAAGAGTCGCCACAGCAGCAGG
>JASIJN010000506.1 GCA_030050125.1 Streptosporangiaceae bacterium
GCTGCGGCAACGCCGACCTGTTCGCGATCATCGCCGGCCTGGAGCTGAAGCGGGGCCACGAGCTGCTGCCGCCGGGACGCCTGGCCGAGCTGGCGTCGACGGCCAGGACCATCGCCGAGTTCGCCAACCTGCCGCTGGCCGCGCGGCAGCCCTACGTCGGCTCGTCGGCGTTCACCACCAAGGCGGGCCTGCATGCCTCGGCGATCGCCCGGCGCCCGGACGCGTACGCGCACATCGACCCCGGCGCGGTCGGCAACCAGCAGCAGGTCCTGGTCAGCGAGCTGGCCGGGCGCAGCAACGTGCTGGCCAAGGCGGCCGAGCTCGGCCTCGAGCTGTCGCCGGAGCAGGCCACCGAGGTGCTGGACCAGGTCAAGGCGGCCGAGCACCGCGGCTACGCGTACGAGGCCGCCGACGCCTCGTTCGAACTGCTGGTGCGCAGGACCGTCAGCGCGCTGCCGGCCTGGTTCACCCTGGACAGCTACCGGGTAATGATCGAGCGCTCCGCGGCCGAGGACCGGAGCGAGGCGATCGTGCGGCTGCGGCTCGGCGAGGAGCGGGTGGTCGCGGTCGGCGAGGGCGTCGGCCCGGTGCACGCGCTCGACCGGGCGCTGCGCCGGGCGCTCAGCGGCTTCTACCCGGCCCTGTCCGGCATCCGCCTGGCCGACTACAAGGTGCGGATACTGGACGGCCGCGCCGCGACGAGCGCGGTCACCCGGGTGATGCTCACCTCGGCCGACGCCGTGGGGGAGTGGACCACGGTCGGCGTTTCCGACGACATCGTCACCGCTTCGTGGGAGGCTCTCGCCGACGGTGTCGGGTACGGCCTGCTCCGCGCGGGCGCGCAGCCCCCGGGCGCCCCGCTCCACCTCGAAACCATCCCGGAGAACGTATGACTGCCCAGTTGCCCCGGCCGCGTTCCGGCCCGCTCACCACCGGCCCCTCGCGGGCACCGGCCCGCGCGATGCTGCGCGCGGTCGGGCTCAGCGAGGACGACCTGCAGCGCCCGCAGGTGGCCGTGGCCTCGTCCTGGAACGAGGTGACGCCGTGCAACGTGCACCTGAACGGGCTGGCCCTCGCGGCCAAGGAGGGGGTCAGGCAGGCCGGGGCGGTGCCGCTGGAGTTCGGCACGATCGCCGTGTCCGACGGGATCTCGATGGGCACCGAGGGCATGAAGGCCTCTCTGGTCAGCCGGGAGATCATCGCCGACTCGGTCGAGCTGATGATGCAGGCCGAGCAGTTCGACGCGCTGGTGGCGATCGCCGGCTGCGACAAATCGCTGCCGGGCATGCTGATGGCCTGTGCCCGGGTGGACCTGCCCGCCGCGTTCCTGTACGGCGGCACGATCCTGCCCGGGCACGCGCTCGGCCGGTCGCTGACCATCCAGGACGTGTTCGAGGCGGTCGGCGGCCACGCGGCCGGTGACGTCTCCGACGCCGACCTGCTGGCGATCGAGCGGGCCGCCTGCCCCGGCGCCGGCTCGTGCGCGGGCATGTACACGGCCAACACCATGTCGATGTGCGCCGAGGCGCTGGGCATGACGCTGCCCGGCGAGGCGTCGCCGCCCGCGGTCAGCGCCGAGCGGACCGACCTGGCCCGGCGCACCGGGGAGGTGGTGGTCGCCGCGCTGGCCGCCGGGCTGCGGCCGCGCGAGATCATGACCAGGGCCGCCTTCCTGAACGCGGCCACCATGGTGATGGCCACGGCCGGGTCGACCAACGCGGTGCTGCACCTGCTGGCCATCTCCCGCGAGGCCGGCGTCGAGCTGACCCTGCACGACTTCGACGCGGTGAGCCGCCGGACTCCGGTGATCGCCTCGGTGCGGCCGTCCGGCCTGTACGTCATGAGCGAGCTGGACCAGGCCGGCGGCGTGCCGGTGATCCTGCGCGAGCTGCTGTCGGCAGGCCTGATCGACGGGGACACGATCACGGTCAACGGCCGGACGCTCGGCGAGAACGTGGCCGACGCGTTCGAGCCGGACGGCAAGGTGGTCCGCCCGGCGAAGGACCCGTTCCAGCCGGACGGGGGCCTGGCAGTGCTGCGGGGCAGCCTGGTCCCGAACGGCGCGGTGGTGAAGACGCCGGGCATCGAGGGCCTGCGGTTCGACGGGCGCGCGCGGGTCTTCGAGTGCGAGGAGGACTGCTTCGCCGCGGTCACCGCGCGGCAGGTGAGCAAGGGCGACGTGCTGGTCATCAGGAACGAGGGGCCCAAGGGCGGCCCGGGCATGCGCGAGATGCTCGCGGTCACCGCGGCGATCAAGGGCGCCGGGCTCGGCCGGGATGTGGTCCTGGTCACCGACGGGCGGTTCTCGGGCGCCACGTTCGGGGCCTGCGTGGCGCACGCGGCGCCCGAGGCCTGGGACGGCGGGCCGATCGCGCTGGTCCGCGACGGCGACGGCATCCTGCTGGACGTACCGCAGCGGCGCCTGGAACTGGCGGTCGACGACGCGGAACTGGAGCGGCGGCGGGCGGAGTGGAAGCGCCGGGCGCCGAACTACACCAGCGGGGCGCTGGCCAAGTACGCCGCGCTGGTCTCGGGCGCCGATCGCGGCGCGGTCTGCTCGGTGTAGGGCCGGGCGCGGTGTGCTGCGGCGCCCGGGCTGGTTAGCTATCGGTTATGGACGAGCCAGGCGAACCGCCCGGGCGGCGGTCCCGGCGATCCTGGACGCCCAGGGTCGCCGGGTCGATCTCCGTGCTCGAGCACGCGCAAGACGTGGTCACCGTCGCCGTCGGCGTCGTGCTGCTGCTCCTCGCGGCGCTGCTGCTGGTCTCGGGCATAGCGGAGTTCGTGCACGCGGTGGGCTCGGCGAGGATCCTGTCCGCGGCGTCGATCACCGGGGCGGCCGCGAGCCTGCTCGACGAGCTGCTGCTGGTGCTGATCCTGATCGAGATCCTGCACACCGTGGTGCTCTCGCTCCGGTCGCACCGCCTGCTGGCCCAGCCGTTCATCATCGTCGGTCTGGTCGCCGTGATCAGGAAGATCCTCTTCGTCCTCAGCGGCGAGCAGAAGGTCTCCACGTCCACGCTGGCGCTGCTGATCGCGATGGTCGCCGTGTTCGTCCTCGGGCTCATCGCGGTCAGCTGGTTCGAGAAAGGCGAAGAGGCCGGCCCGGCCGGCCGCTGACCGCTCTCAGCTGCGGTCGGGGCGCTGTTCGAAAAGCCCGCATGGTCGCGGAATACAAATATGTCAACGGCCTTGTGCGGACCGCCGGATGTGCGCAATGCTGGCACGGCGGTCACAGGTAAGCAATACAGTCAGCGGGAGCAAGACGGCTCATGACATTGCTCGATGCCGCTCGTCCGCCATTACTCGCAGCGTTCGGACTGTCCCGGCGAGTGGCGGACCGGCCTTCCCGGCCCGCCTTCCTCGCCGGGCTCACCGCATTGGCGCTGGGCCTAGCGGGCTGCGGCGGCCAGGCCAGCGTGGCGTTGCCGGCCAGGGCCGCGCCGCAGGCGTCGCCGGCCGCGGTGGCCGGGGCCCCGCAGACCCCGCAGGACCAGGTCGTCGCCGCCTACACCGGTTACTGGCAGGCGCTCGGCCAGGCGCTGGACTCCCAGAACGCGGTGAACGCGCGGACGATCCTGGCGCCCTACGCGGCGTCGGCCATGATTCCGTCGCTGATCAGCGGGTTCGAGACCGACTGGTCCCGGGGCGAGGTCCAGTACGGCAGCCCGGTGCCGCACATCCTGAGCGTGCGGATCACCGGCGACCGCGCGAACGTGCACGACTGCGCGGACTTCAGCAACGCCGGCGTGCAGAGCGCCAGCACCGGCCAGGTGATCGGCGGCCTGGGCGATTCCCGAGTCAACATGATCAGCACGCTGGTGTTCACCGGCGGCCGGTGGCTGGTCAGCGATCAGATCCCGGTGGTGTTGCCATGCGTTCCCTGAACCGAGCGGCCGTTCGACAGCGGGCCTTCCTGGCCGCGCTGCTGCTGGCCGTCGCGGCCGCGCTGCCCGCCTCCGGGTTCGGGGCGCCCGCCGCGTCCGCGGCCGAGCAGCTTGCGGCCGGGGGAGGCTGCCACTACCAGCTGATCAACGGCGGCTACGAGTGGGTGTGCACGAACACGATCACGACTCCGGGCGGGCCGGGCGCCGGCGGCGGCGCAGGGCCGACGTCCGCGTGCACGCTGATCCCGCTGTCGCAGCAGCAGGCCCAGTTCCTCGGGCTGCAGTGGCCGGCGCCCGCGGGCCACACCTGGGAGGCGATCACCTGCCCGGGCACCCAGCCCTTCGGCGGCGTGACCCTGGTCGACGACGCGACCGGCGCTCCCGCCGTGACCCCGCAGCAGCTGGCGCAGATCGCGATCGGCGAGCTCATCATTCCCGAATTGAACGCGCAGACAGCGCCGCCACGCGGCCGCGACGGGCTGGTCGGGCTGCCGGAATGGTTCTGGATACCCGGCCCGGCCTGGGCCGCCGTGCACAGCCCGCGGGTGACGGCCGGGCCGGTGTGGGCCCTGGCCACCGCGGTGCCCACGGGGATCGTCTTCCATCCGGGCGGCGGCCTGCCCGGCATCACGTGCGACGGGCCGGGCACCGCCTACCGGGCGGCGCTGCCGCTGGCCGATCAGCACACCGACTGCTCCTACACCTACGACCAGCCGTCGGCCGGGCAGCCCGGCAACGCGTACGCGGCGTCGGTCACGGTCCTGTGGAACGTCTTCTGGGTCGGATCGGGCGGCGCGGGCGGCCAGGTCGCCGCCGGGCGGCCGGTGAGCACGCCGCTGACGCTGCGCGTCGCGGCGGGAGAGGCACTGGTGACCAGCTGATGAGCGGCAGCGACCCGGGTCTTGGCTACGGGACCGTCTTCCATCCCGAGCCCGAGCCGCCGAGGAACGGCCCGGTCCCGGCGATCGCGCGCAGCCAGTTGCGGGGGCTCCCGCGGCGGCGGCGGCCGGCCATGATCGCCCTCGCCGCCGCGCTCATCGGGGCCGGGATACTGGCCAGTGCGGCGCTCTACCAGCGTGAAGACCGCCAGGTTCCGGTGGTCATGGTCACCACGGCGGTGCCGGTGGGATCCGTGATCACCTCGGGCGACGTCGGCACCACGACCGTGGCCGCCGGGCCCGGGCTGCAGGTCATCCCGGCCCGGCAGCTGTCGCAGGTGGTCGGCCTGGTCGCGGCCACGTCGCTGCGGCCCGGAACGCTGCTCGCCCCCTCCGAGCTGACCAGCAAGCTGTCGCCCTCCCCCGGCCAGCAGCTGGTGCCGGTGGCGATCAAGCCGTCCGGGCTCCCGGCCAGCGGCCTGGGCCCGGGCGACCAGGTGCTCGTGGTCGCGACGCCGGCCGCCGGCGGATCCTCGTCCGGGGCGGCGCCGGTGCTGCTGCGACCGGTCGCCGCCGTGGTCGACGCGGTGGACGCCGTTCCCGATCAGGACGGCTTCGACGTCGTCGACCTCCTGGTCGCCTCGGGCACCGGGCCCGAGGTGGCCGAGCAGGCGGCCACCGGGCAGATCGCGCTCGTGGTCACCAGCCGGAGCGGGCCGTGAGCCTGTACGCGCTGGTGTCGGCGGGCGGGTCGCCCGGGGTGACCACGTCCGCTCTGGCCCTGTCGCTCGGCTGGCCCGGGCAGGTCATCCTGGCCGAGTGCGACCCGAGCGGCGGCGACATCCTGGCCGGGCTGTTCGCCGGGCACCTGCCGGCCAGGAACGGGCTGCTGGCGCTGGCCATCGAGGCCGGGCAGAACCCCGATGCCGCGGCGGCCGCGCTGTGGCCGCAGCTGGTCGAGCTCGATGACGAGCGGGGCAGGCTGCTGCTGGCCGGCCTGTCCGACCCGCGGCAGGGTACCGGGCTGGCACCGGTCTGGCCGGTGCTGGCCGGCACGCTCGCCGCCCAGCCGGCCGACGTGATCGCGGACTGCGGGCGCCTGGA
>JASIJN010000507.1 GCA_030050125.1 Streptosporangiaceae bacterium
CTGGCCTGGGGTGATATCGATAGGAAGTTGTGACATTTTCGGCTAGAAACTGTCTCATTGGTGAAACTACGCTCTGAGCGAACCGTAGCCGGGACAAAGTGTCGCTGGCGCGCGGCCATGCCGGGGCGCGGGACGCGGCCGGAAGGCGCTTGAAAGGGAGGCGGCGAGCGGTGACACGAACTGCCTCGCGTGACGCCTACCGGGCCAGCCCGTATCGGCGGGGCGCGGACAACTCGGGACGGCCCCGGGTTATCGCAGCGCCTCAGCATGAACCGGTGCGGCATTGTGCGCGCACGCCCACTATCACGAAGGAGCGCATATGAACCTATGGAGACGTAAGCTGCGCCTCGCGGCGACAGCCGCGGTCGGCGCAGTCGCGTTGATCGCCGCCGGCTGCAGTTCCAGCAGCAGCACCCCCCCGCCGTCGAGCAGCGGCGCCGCTGTCTCGGGCGGGACGGCGACGTTCGCGCTGCCGCCGGGCACCACCGACACCTTTATCTTCCCCTTCTACGCGATCACCAACGCCAGCGTGTATGACGACGAGCAGTTCCAGTGGCTGATGTACCGGCCGCTGTACATGTTCGGCAACAACACCAACAGCTCGGTGGCCATCAACTACCCGCTGTCGCCGGCCAACCCTCCGGTGTACAGCAACGGCGGCAAGACCGTCACGGTCACCATGAAGGGCTGGAAGTGGTCGAACGGCGAGACCGTCAACGCCGATTCCGTGCTGTTCTTCCTGAACATGGCGATCGCCGAGAAGGCGAACTGGTACGCGTACTCACCTGGCCTGCTGCCTGACAACGTCGTGTCCGCCAAGGCCAGCGGGAACACGCTGACGATACAGCTCAACCAGGCCTATTCCAGCATCTGGTACACCTACAACCAGCTGGCCGAGCTGAACCCGATGCCGTTGTCCTGGGACGTCACCAGCCTGACCGGCAAGCCGGGCAGCGGCGGGTGCACCACCGACTCCGCGGCGGACCACTGGGCCAAGTGCCAGGCGGTCTACAACTTCCTGACCGCGCAGTCGAAGATCACCGCGACCTACGCGACCAGCCCGCTCTGGTCGGTCGTTGACGGGCCGTGGAAGCTCTCCTACTTCAGCACGACCGGCAACGTCACGTTCGTGCCGAACAAGGCGTACTCCGGCAGCCCCAAGCCGAAGCTGGCGGCCTTCAAGCTGGTGCCCTACACCGACGACGCCACCGAGTACACCGCGCTGAAGACCGGGCAGATCGACGTCGGCTACATCCCGCCGGCCGACCTGCCGCAGAAGCCGGCAAACTCCGTCCTGCCGGCCACCAACCCGCTGGGCAGCAGCTACGCGCTGCAGCCGTTCTACTCGTTCGGCATCTACTACGCCCAGCCGAACTTCAACAACCCGACCGTGGGCTACATGGTCCGCCAGCTCTACATGCGGCAGGCCCTGCAGGAGGTGTTCGACCAGGTCGGCATCGACAAGGCGATCTACCGCGGGTACAGCATCCCCGACTCCGGCCCGGCCCCGAACGCGCCGCCCGGTAACCAGTGGATTCCGACCATCCAGAACGAGAACAGCCAGGAAGGCCCGTACCCGTTCAACATCGCCAAGGCCAAGGCGCTGCTGACCAGCCACGGCTGGTCCGAGGTGGGCGGCGTCATGACCTGCCAGGACCCGTCCAAGTGCGGCACCGGCATCACCAAGGGCGAGCAGGCGAAGTTCACCTACGTCTACTCGACCGGCCAGGCCGCGGTGACGGCGATGTGGGAGACCTACAAGTCCGATGCCAGCGAGGCCGGCCTCGACATCAACCTGGTCGGGCAGACGTTCAACACGATCATCGGCGAGAGCGCCCCGTGCGCGCCGATGGGCCCGAAGTGTGACGTTCAGGTGTTCGCCTTCGGCGGGTGGTCCTTCGACGGCCCCGGCTTCGAGCCGACCGGCGAGCCGCTGTTCCAGACGGGCGCGGGGTCCAACTCCGGCAACTACTCCGACCCGACGATGGACAGGCTGATCAACGAGACGCACACCAGCAGCAGCCTGGCCATCTTCCATCAGTACGCCACCTACGGTGCGCAGCAGCTGCCGTTCATCTGGGCGCCGAACCCGTACGCGATCCAGGCGGTGACCAGCAAGCTGCACAACGTCACCTTCAACGCCCTGTACACCCTGCTTCCCGAGTACTGGTACTTCACCAAGTGACGCGGAAGTAGTACGCATCTAATAAGGCAGTAGCAAGAGGCTCTGGCCGCCGCCTCGCCCGCACCACGCGGGCGAGGCGGCGGTCGCGGCCGGAACGACATGCGGCGCGAGTGGCCGTCAGGGACGGGAGGAACTCATGACACCATGGCGCGGCGCGGGCGGTGCCCGGCCCGCGGGCGGGACGGTGGCGCGGTGACCGGGTTCCTGATCCGCCGGGTCCTCCAGGCCATCTTGGTCGTGTTCCTGGTAAGCGTGTTCACGCTCGCCCTGGTGCACCTGTTCCCGGGCGGGCCGATCCGGGCCCTGCTCGGCCCACGGGCCACCACCGAGCAGGTCGCCTACTACAACAACCTGTACGGCTTCGACCAGCCGTTCTACGTGCAGTACCTGAAGTGGGTCAACCAGCTGCTGCACGGCAACCTCGGGTTCTCCCTCAAGCTCAACCAGTCGGTGACCAGCCTGATCGCCCAGGACCTGCCGAAGACGGCCGTGCTGGTCGGCCTCGGCACCGTGGTCTCGCTGGTCTTCGGCATCCCGCTCGGGCTCTACCAGGCCGTCAAGCGCTACACCGTCGGCGACTACGCGCTGACCGGGGTCGCCTTCCTCGGCTACGCGACCCCGACGTTCTTCATCGGCCTGCTCCTCGTCGAGTGGTTCGCCATCGACATCCACCTGTTCCCCGCGTTCGCGCCGCAGGGCACGTCGATCGGGCAGGTGCTGTCCCAGCCGAGAGCGCTGGTGCTGCCGGTGCTCGCGTACGCCTTCGTGCTGTACGCCCTGTGGAGCCGGTACATGCGCTCCTCGGTGATGGACAATCTGGTGCAGGACTACGTCCGCACCGCGCGGGCCAAGGGCGCCAGCGAGCGGCGGGTGCTGTGGGGGCACGTGTTCCGCAACTCGCTGATGTCGGTCGTCACCCTGCTCGGCCTCTACCTGCCGACGATGATCGGCGGCGCGATCTTCATCGAGGTCGTGTTCAACTATCCCGGCATGGGGCTCGCGTTCTACAACGCCGCGCTGAACGTTGACTACCAGGTCCTGCTCGGGTTCACTCTCCTCGCCACGGTGGCGACGATCGTCGGGAACCTGCTGGCCGACGTGACATACGCCGTTCTCGACCCGAGGGTGAGGTACAACTGATGGCCATCATCCCGCCGCCGGGCACCGAGGACGGCCTCCTCGACGCCGAGGCCCGTCCGGCCGAGGAAGCCGGGCTCGCCCAGGGCGCGCTCACCGCCACCAAGCCCCG
The DNA here is from genome assembly GCA_030050125.1 of Streptosporangiaceae bacterium. The sequence goes on from JASIJN010000507.1 coordinate 3,435, forward strand.
CGGCCTGCTGCGCCGAGGCTGGGACGTGTTCGCCGAGAACAAGCTCGCGCTGGTCAGCCTCGGCGCGATCGTGTTCATGGTGCTGTTCTGCTTCGCCGGGCCGCTGATCTACCGCACCGATCAGGTGCACACCAACCTGCTCCAGACGCTGTGCACGCCCAGCGGCGCGCACTTGCTCGGCTGCGACAACGTCGGCTACGACCAGCTCGGCCGGCTGATGGTCGGCGGCCAGGTCTCGCTCGAGGTCGGCTTTGCCGCGGCGATCGTGGCGGTCTTCATCGGAACCCTCTACGGCGCCTTCTCGGGCTTCGTCGGCGGCGTGGTCGACTCGTTCCTGATGCGCATCGTCGACGCGGGGCTGTCCATCCCGTACGTCATGCTGGTCATCATCCTGTCGGTGGTCTTCCACCCGGACACGCTGATCATGATCTTCATCATCGCGGTGTTCTACTGGCTGGGCGTGGCCCGGCTGGTGCGCGGCGAGACGCTCTCGCTGCGCACCCGGGAATACGTGCAGGCGGTCAAGGTCATCGGCGGCCGCAGGTCCCGCTCGATCGTCCGCCATATCATCCCGAACGCGATCGGCACGATCATCGTGCAGACCACGTTCGCGATCGCGGACTCGATCATCATCCTGGCCGGCCTCGGCTTCCTCGGCCTGGGCGTCCAGGCACCGGCGACCGACTGGGGTGACATGCTGTCCGGCGGCCTGACCTACATGCAGTCCGGCACGAACTACTGGTGGCTGATCTACCCGCCGGGCATCGCGATCATCGTGACCTGCATCGCGTTCAACTTCATCGGTGACGCGCTCCGCGACGCGTTCGAGACCCGGCTGCAGCGCCGGTAGGAAGGGCTAACCTGGTGGCGCCGCTACTTGAGATCAACGACCTGCGCACGGAGATCCGGCTGAAGCAAGGGGTCGTGCACGCCGTCGACGGCGTATCGCTGCACGTCGAAGCGGGGGAGACGCTCGGCATCGTGGGCGAGTCCGGCTGCGGGAAGACGATGACCGCGCTGTCGGTCATGAACCTGCTGCCGACCGGCGGGTCCATCGTCGGGGGCAGCATCAGGCTCGACGGCAAGGAGATCAGCGGGCTGCCTGACGGCGACATGCGCCGGATCCGCGGCAACGAGATCGGCATGATCTTCCAGGACCCGCTGACCTCGCTGAACCCGACGATGACCGTGGGCAAGCAGATCGCCGAGGCGGTCAAGCTGCACC
>JASIJN010000508.1 GCA_030050125.1 Streptosporangiaceae bacterium
TGGCCGGGGCGGCGTCGTGGGCCAGCGCGCGCACGGTCACGGTTTCCTGGCGCGCACCAGCAGGATCGACGCGGCGGCGGGCCAGCCGCAGAACAAGCGGTCCAGCGGGCGCAGCGGCCCGGGCACGTCGTGGTACCGGGCCCCGCGCACGCCGATGCCGGTGAAGCCGCGCGCGGCCAGCAGCCCCACCAGGGCGCCGCGGGTGAACAGGTGCAGGTGGCCGGCCACTTGATGGCCCGGCCTGCCGTAGACGCCGCGCAGGCTGACCTCGGAGAAGATCGGCTGCACCCCGAGCGCCACCAGCCCGCGGTTGTACCAGGCGGCCAGGTTCGGCGTGGACAGCAGCAGCGACCCGCCCGGCTTCAGCACCCGGAACACCTCCTCGAGCGCGGCGTCGGTGTCGACCAGGTGCTCGATCAGTTCGCTCATGATGACCACGTCGACCGAGGCCGACGCCACCGGAAGCGGGTCGGTGCCGGACCGGACCACGGTCAGGCCCAGCCGCCGGGCGCGGCCGAGCGCCCCGGCCGACCAGTCGAGCCCGATCAGGTGATGTCCCGGGTTGCGCCGCGCGGCCAGGCTCGCCGCGGCGCCGTCACCGCAGCCCAGGTCGAGGACGCGGGCCGGGGCGGGCAGGCCGTGCAGCGCCTCGGCGAGCATCTTCGCCATCCGGTGCGCGCGGTCCGGCCCGGAACTCGCCGGGGTGTCCGGGTTCTCGTAGAACGCCCGCAGCGAGCCGGAGGCCCCGCGGCCGGCGGTGGTCACCGGCGGCATCGTCTGCCTCTCACCCGGTCACCGGCGGCGCTGCGCTGCCCGGGCGACCGCCTCGTCGGCCACCGCGGCGAAGTCCTCGACCGCGGCCGACCAGTGCAGCCGCAGCGCCCGCTCGCGCGCGGCCAGGCCGAGCGCCTCGCGGGTCCTGTGGTCCAGCGCGAGCGACGCCCACGCGGAGGCGAACTGGCCCTCGCTGCGGACCAGCACCCCGGTCTCGCCGTCTATCACCGAGTCCCGCAGGCCCGGCACGTCGAACCCGATGCCCGGGGTGCCGCGGATCGCGGCCTCGGTGATCACGATGCCCCAGCCCTCGATCATGGCCGGATGCAGCAGTATCCAGGCTGAGCAGAGCAGCCGGTGCTTTTCCTCCTCGGACACCCGGCCGGTGACCACCACGCCCGGCCCGGCCAGCGACTCGATCCGGGCCCGCTCGGGGCCGTCGCCCGCGATCACCAGCTGGCCGCCGACCACGTGGCGGACCCGGTCCCAGAGCCGCAGCAGCAGGTCGACGCGCTTATAGTCGGTCAGCCGGCCGAGGGCGAGGAACAGCGGCTCCTTGGATCGCGGCGTCAGCGGCTGCGGCTGCTCCACGCCGTTGCACACGATCCGGATCCGGTCGTCGCCGACCCCGATCCCGGCCAGTGCCGCGGCCGTGGACGCGGACACGGTCAGGAACAGGTTGTCCCGGTGGGCCCAGGGCATGACGACGCTCTCGGCGAACTGGCCGACCCTGGACAACGGCCGCGGCAGGCGGACGTCCCACAGCTCGGTGTGCACGTGGTTGACCAGGCAGATCATCGGGCGGCGGGACCAGAACGGCGCGAAGAAAGGCATCCCGTTGCAGACCTCGACCAGCAGGTCGCACTCGCGCAGCCGCCGCCGGTAGTGCACCGGCGCGCGCAGGAACTGCGTGTAGGTGCCGCCGCTGCGGATCACCTCGTACCCGCGCGGAGCGACCCGCCCGCCGCACAGCAGGGTGATCCGGTCGCCGCGGGCGGTCATGCCCTCCGACAGCCGGTCGACCAGGACCTCGGAACCGCCGGCCCGGGGATTGGCCAGGTCGCGCCAGGCCACGAACACGATGTGCCGTGGCGGCCGGCCCGGGTCCCCGGCCGACACCGGCTCGTGCGTGGCGGGCGAACCCAGCGGAAGGGCGGAGGGAGCCAGCGGCGGGGCGGGCGGAGCCAGCGGCGGGGCGGGCGGAGCCAGCGGCAGGGCGGACGGGGCCAGTGGCAGCTGGGCGCCGTCTGAGGGAGCGTCCAGCCCGGCCGCGGCGGCCGCTATGCCCGACAGGCGAGGCGACTCCTGACTCACGCGACCACTCCCCACATCTGGATGCGACCCGTGACCAGAGCTATCATTACTGGCAGGTAATGTCTACCGGACAATGGAGCATTTGTTCTGGTAATTTCGACAAGTCGTCGATCGCTGGTCCAGGGATAATTGATGGCTGTTCCGGGCTGGACAGGGCGCTACCCAGAGGACCTCCATGAGCCTGCTGCCACCGCCTCTCCGTCGCCCCTCCGCGCCGGCCGGGCCTGACCAGCGCTCGGCCGGCGGACCGACGCGACGCCGGGGCCTGCTCCGGTCGGTGTACCTGTACCGGCTGTTCCGGAAGGAGCAGACCGATCCTGAGAGCTTCTACGCCGGCCTGGCCGAGGACACCGTCGCCCAGCTTGAGCACTACTGCGAACTGCCGGGATGCACCGTCGTCGACGTCGGCGGCGGCCCCGGCCACTTCACCGCGGCGCTGCGCGAGCGCGGGGCCCGGTGCTACCTGTTCGAGCCCGACTCGGCCGAGATGCTCAGCCGCGGCACCATCCCGGCCGGCGCGGTGATCGCGGACGGTTACTGGCTGCCGGTGCGCGACGGCGGGGCCGACGTCTGCCTGTCGTCCAACGTGCTCGAGCACGTCCGCGACCCGCTCGGCCTGATCGAGGAGATGGTCAGGGCGACCAGGCCCGGCGGGCTGATCTTCCTGTCGTTCACCAACTGGTACTCCCCGCACGGCGGGCACGAGATGTCGCCCTGGCACTACCTGGGCTGCCGGTTCGCCGAGCGCCGCTACGTCCGCAGGGCCGGCCGCCCGCCCAAGAACCGCTTCGGCGTCACCCTGTTCCCGGTGCACGTGGGGACGGTACTGCGGCTGATGAGATCCCGCGGCGACGTCATCATCGTCGACGCCCTGCCCCGCTACTACCCCCGCTGGTGCAGGCCGATCGTGCGGATCCCCTGGCTGCGCGAGGTCGCCACCTGGAACCTCCTGCTGATCCTGAGGCGCATCGAGTGACCGCCCCGGCCCTGAGCGGCGGCCCGGGCGGCGACCTGATGGGCGCCGAGGAAACGCCGGCCGACACCGGCGCCGAGCGCGGGCCCCGGCCAGGCCGGCCGCACGGCTGGCGGGCGGCCAGCGGCCGCTGGTTCCTCCTGGTCTGGGCGGCGGCCCTGATCGTGCTGCTCGCCAACGACACCGGCCGGATGATCTTCGACACCAAGCTCGGCGTCGACATCAACGCGGCCGGGTTCTTCGCCCGGCTGTGGCCGCTGTGGAATCCGCTGGAGTGGCTCGGGACCCTTCAGGATCAGTACATCGGCTACGCGGTCCCGATGGGCCCGTTCTTCCTGGTCGGCCAGTTCCTGCACCTGCCGGTCTGGATCGTCGAGCGGCTGTGGCTGTCGCTGCTGATCGCGGCCGGATTCTGGGGCGTGACCAAGCTCGCCACCGCGCTGGAGATCGGCTCGGAGGGCTCGCGGCTGCTGGCCGGCGTGGTGTTCGCGCTCTGGCCGACGTTCACCATCGTCATCGGCTCCACGTCGGCGGCGGCGCTGCCCGGGCTGATGGTGCCGTGGGCGGTGCTGCCGCTGGTCGACGGCCTGGCGGGCCGCAGGTCGGCGGTGGCGGCCTGCGCCCGCTCCGGCGTCGCGATCCTGCTGATGGGCGGGGTCAACGCGGTGTCCACGATCAGCGTGCTCGTGCTGCCCGCGCTCTACATCGTGACCCACACCCGCGGGCGGCGGCGCATCGCGGTCGGCGCCTGCTGGGCGACGGCGGTGGTCGCGGCCACCGCCTGGTGGGCGGTCCCGCTGCTGCTGCAGGGCCGCTACTCGTTCAACTTCCTGCCGTACGTCGAGCAGGCGGCCACGACCACCAAGACCATGTCGACCGACGCCTTCCTGCGCGGCGCCGGCAACTGGACGGCGTACTTCGACCTGGGCGCCCCGTGGCTGTCCGCGGGCTGGGCGATGGTGGCCAACCCGGGCGCGATCGCCGCCTCCGCGGTCACGGCGGCCGCCGGGCTGTGCGGCCTGGCCCGGCGGGACATGCCGGAGCGGATGTGGCTGCGGCTGTCGGTCGGGGTGGTGGCGCTGGCCGCGCTGGCCGGCTACCCCGGCCCGCTGGGCGGGCCGCTGCACGGCCTGGTGCAGAACCTGCTCAACGGGACCTTCGCCCCGTTCCGCAACGTCAGCAAGCTCGAGCCCGTGGTCGGGCTGGCGCTCGCGCTGGGCATCGCGCACCTGCTCGGCCTGGCCAGGGAACATGCCATGCCCGCCCCGAGGGGATCGCGCCGCCTCACCGCGCGCGTGGCCGCGGCCCCCGTGATCGCACTCGGCCTGGCCGGCCTGGCCCTGCCCTACCTCACCGGCCAGATCCTGCAGCCGGGCTCGTTCACCGCGGTGCCGAGCTACTGGTACCAGGTGGCCAGCTTCCTGGCCAGCCATTCCAAGAACCAGACCGCCCTGGTGGTCCCGGGCGACAGCCACGGCATCTACCTGTGGGGCGAGCCGATCGACGATCCGCTGGAGCCGCTGGCCAGCTCGCCGTGGGCGGAGCGGGCCCTGGTCCCTTACGGCGGGCCCGGATCGCAGACCTTCCTCGACACCGCCGAGACCGCGATCGAGTCCGGCCAGGACGTGCCGGGCCTGGCCGCGTTCCTGGCCCGGGCCGGCATCCGCTACGTGGTGGTGCGCAACGACCTGAGCCCCGGCGACATCGGGTACACGGCGCCGCGGATCGTGCTGCAGACCCTGGCCCTCTCTGGGTTCACCCGGGCTGCCTCGTTCGGGCCGATGATCACCGGCGCGCAGACCAACCCGGAGACGATCCAGCAGGTCCAGGCCTACCTGCCCAAGTACCCCGCGATCGAGGTGTTCCAGGCGACCAGGGCATCGCTGCGTCCGTCCTCCCCGGTCACCGCCTTGCCGGCCTCGAGCACCGCGCTGGTCAACGGCGGTCCCGACTCGCTGCTGCAGCTGACCGGGCAGGGGGTGCTCGCGGGGAACCAGGCCGCGGTCATCGCGGGCGACACGACGGCCGGGCGTCCCGCCCTGTGGGCGGTGACCGACGGGCAGCGGCGGCAGGACAACGCGTTCGGGCTGATCAACGCCAACACGTCGTTCACCTACACCGCCACCGAGACCAACCCGGTCGACGACCCGCTCGGCGGGGGCGGCGGCCCGCCGAGGCAGATCCTCCCGGTGCCCGCGGCCGGCCATCAGACCGTGGCGGTGCTCTCCGGCGCGGCCAGCGTGACCGCGTCGTCGTACGGCTCCTGGCTCACGTACCAGCCGCAGTACGACCCGGTCAACGCGTTCGACGGGAACTCCGCCACCGCCTGGGCCGAGGGCGATCCCAGCACCCCGGTCGGCCAGTGGATCCAGATCACCTTCGACCGCACGCTCGACCTGTCCTCCAGCATCGGGGTGCAGTTGCTCGACGACGGCTTCAGCCGAGCCATCGCGAACCAGCTTCAGGTCAGCACCGCGGCCGGGCGGGTCACCACGCCGACCGTGCCGACCAACGCCACGCAGCGGCTGCGGGTGGTGCCGGGGCCGACGAAGTGGCTGCGGATCACGATCACCGGGGCCAGCAACGTCATCGCGGGCAACCCGGGCGCGGGCATCAGGGACGTGCTGATTCCGGGCGTCCGCGTAACGCGCTACCTGCAGCCTGCCGAGGATAGCGCCGGGTCCGCGGCGCCGTCGGTGGCGTTCTCGTTCTCCCAGCCGGCCCCGGCCCCGGCGGGCGAGGCCGACCGCGCGGCGACCGAGCCGATGGCCCGGCTGTTCACCCTGGACCGGCCGATGCCGCTGCAGCTGACCGCGACCGCCGTGGCCCAGCCGAGCTCGGCCCTGTCCGCGCTGCTCGGCAAGCTGGCGCCGCCGGGCAAACTGTCGTTGCTGGTCAGCGCGAGCTCGACCTGGGGGTCGCTGCCGACGTTCGGTCCCGACAACCTGTTCGAGAACAGCACCACGCCGTGGATATCGGGGACGTCGAACCCGGTCATCAGCCTGAGCTGGCACGGGTTCAGGAAGATCTCCAAGATCGTGGTCCAGCCCGCGTACGGGTTCGCGGCCGCCCCGCCGAAGATCGAGGTGAGCAGCTTCTTCGGGAACCGGGAGGCCACGATCGGGCTGGACGGCGTGGCCACCATCTCGCCCCCGCTTCTCACCCAGCAGATGAACCTGAGCTTCCCCGGCTGGTCGTCGGCGGCGCAGCCGGGGACCACGACCTCCGGCGGGCCGCTGCTCGGCCTGCAAAAGCTGACCATCCCGGCGCTGTCCCGCTATCACCTGGCCGCGATCGATCCGAGCACGCCGTTCCAGCTGGCCTGCGGCGACGGGCCGGTGATCACGCTGGACGGGCAGAACTTCACGACGTCGGTGAGCGGCACGCTCGGGGCACTGGCCGGGGAACTGCCGGTGAGCGTGCGGCTGTGCACCCCCCAGGACACGGCCGTCCTCGCCGCCGGGCAGCACCGGCTGCTCGCCGAGCCCGGGCTGTTCACGGTGACCAGCGTGGTGCTGCAGACGCCGCGGACCGGCGCGGCCCCGGCCGCCACCCGGGCCCGCAGCCTTCGCGTGCTGAACTGGGGCGCGGACAGCCGGTCGGTTCGGATCGGCCCCGGGGCCCAGGCCTACGTCGAGGTGCACGAGAACGCGAACGCCGGCTGGGAGGCCTCCCTGAACGGGCGACCGCTGACCCCGGCCGTGCTGGACGGCTGGCAGCAGGGGTTCGTGGTGCCGGCCGGCTCCGGCGGCGTGATCACCATGACGTTCGCCCCGGCGACCTGGTATCACGCCAGCCTCGGCCTGGCCGCCCTGGTGATCATCGGCCTGATCGTGGTCGCGGTCGGATGGAAGCGCTGGATGTCGTACGTGCTGCCGGTCGCCTACTTCGTCATCATGGAGGTCGGCACCGCCGTGCTGCTGCGCGGGACGCGGGTCGCCGCCCTCTGGGTGCCGCTGGAGATCCTGTCCCTGCTCGCCCTGACCGCGGCCGGGCTTGGCGTGGTCCGGCACCGCCGGGACGGGAGCCGCCGGGTGCGCCACGGCCCGGCCGACTGGGCAGCGACCCCGGCTCCCGACGACGCCTCGGCCAGCCGGCACCGGGCGGTCACCCTGTGGTC
>JASIJN010000509.1 GCA_030050125.1 Streptosporangiaceae bacterium
GCGGGCCCCGGCTGGCCGCGGCCCGCCCGAGCCTGCGCCGGGCCGGGCCCGGCCGCAGGCTGAGCGTCTCGATGCTGAGCATCGTGGTCGTGCTGGCCGTGTTCGCCGGGCGGCTGGTGCAACTGCAGGGCGTGCACTGGTCGCTGTACCGGGCCCTGGCCCAGCAGCAGATGCTGCCGCCCCAGCCGATCCCCATCCCGGTCCTGCGCGGCACCATCACCAGCAGCGACAATACGGTGCTGGCCATGACCGTGCAGACCGACACGGTGTACGCCGACCCCCAGCAGATCCCGCAGGCCAGGCGGGCCCGGGTGGCCGCCGCGCTGGCCGGCCCGCTGCGCATGACCCAGGCCGCGATCCTCGGCCTGGTCGACCACCCCACCTCGCCGCAGTACGTGGTGCTCGAGCGGAACGTCTCGGCGGCAGCCGGAAACCGGATCGGCTCGCTGCAAGAGCCGGGCATCGCCGAGTCCCCGACGTACACCCGGGAGTATCCCAACGGCGATCTCGCGGCCAACGTGATCGGCTTCACCGACCAGCAGGCCGGCGACCTGGTCGGCGAGGCCGGGCTGGAGCAGGAGTACAACTCGCTGCTGGCCGGGCGGGACGGCAGCGAAGAGGTCGAGATGGGCCCGACCCAGCAGCCGATACCGCAGACCGAGGAGATCGTCAAGCCGCCGGTGCCCGCGGGCAGCCTGGAGCTGACCATCCAGTCCGACATCCAGTGGTACGCCGAGCAGCAGTGCGCCGCCGAGGTCAAGGCGACCAGGGCCAGGAACTGCTCGGTCGTGGTGATGCAGCCGAGCACCGGGCGCATCCTGGCCCTGGCCCAGTACCCGACCTACAACCCGGCCGACCCGGCCAGCGAGAACGCGACCACCGACATTCCGGTGCAGAACGTCTTCCAGCCGGGCAGCACGGCCAAGGTCATCACGGTGGCCGCGGCGCTCGAGCGCGGCGGCCAGACGCCGATGAGCACCTACACGGTGCCGGACCAGATCGTGGTCGACGGGTTCAGCTTCCACGACGGCGAGATCCACCCCACGCAGCGGTACACGATCGCGGGCATCCTGGCCAACTCGCTCAACGACGGCATGGTTCAGGTGGTCCAGCACGTCAGCCCGCAGGTGCAATACGACTACTTCCGGGCGTTCGGGCTGGGCGAGTACACCGGCCTTGGCCTGCCCGGCGAGAGCGAGGGCCTGCTGCCCCAGCCCGGGACGCCGCAGTGGTACGGGGACACCCGCTACACCCTGTCCTTCGGCCAGGGGGTGGCCGTCACCGCGGTGCAGATGGCCAGCGTCTACGCCACGATCGCCAACGGCGGCGTCCGGGTCGAGCCGTCGATCGTTGCCGGCACGGTCACCGGCAACGGGGTGTTCAAGCCCGCGCCGCCGCCGAAGCGGACCCGGGTGCTGCAGGCCAAGACCGCGAGTGAGCTAATGGCGATACTGCAGCAAGTGCCCGTGGTCGACGCGGAAGGCGGTGAGCCGTGGGGGGTGATCTACGGCTACTCGGTCGCGTCCAAGACCGGGACGGCCCAGGTGGCCGGGCCCGGATGCAGCCTGTGCGAGTACGGGTCGAGCTACATCGGCATCACCCCGGCCAGCGACCCGCAGCTGGTGGTGGCGGTGAACGTCCAGGATCCGACCAGGGGTGGCTTTTTCGGCGACCAGGTCGCCGGGCCGGTTTTCAACCGCGTGACGAAGTTTGCCCTGCAAACGCTGAAGATCCCGCCGGACAACGCCGCCCGTCCCCGCATGCGGCTGACGGTCCCGTGAGCAGTCATCGCGGGCGGCGCTCGCGGCCGGGGGAACAGAGGTAATCTCTGCCCGTGCCAGCCGATCTGCGACCACGCCGCGTCCCAGTGCGTCCGCTCACGGGGCTCGTTGAGCTGCTCGGAGTGCGGACCTCGGGCCGGGACGCGCCCGGCCCGCTGACCTCGGCCAGCGGGGTTCGCGGGGTGTCCGGGATCACTCACGATTCCCGCCGGGTGCGGCCCGGTGACCTGTACGCCGCCCTGCCTGGCGGGACCTACCACGGCGCCCGGTTCTGCGCCCAGGCCGCCTCGGCGGGCGCCACGGCGATCCTCACCGATCCGGCGGGCAAGGAACTCGCGATCCGGGCCGGCCTGCCGGTGTTCGTGGTCGGCGACCCGCGGGCCAGGCTGGGCGAGGTGGCCTCGTGGATCTACGGCCACCCGTCGCAGAAGCTGACCCTGATCGGAGTGACCGGCACCAGCGGCAAGACCACCACCACCTACCTGCTGGAGGCCGGGCTGCGGGCCGCGGGCCACCTGACCGGCCTGATCGGCGGCGTGCAGACCAGGATCGGGGACGTCACCACCGACAGCGGCCTGACCACACCGGAGGCCACCGACCTGCAGGCGCTTTTCGCCGCCATGGCCGAGCAGGGGGTGACGGCCGGGGCCATGGAGGTTTCCAGCCACGCCCTGAGCCTCGGCCGCGTCAGCGGCACCACCTACGAGGTGGCCCTGTTCACCAACCTGTCCCAGGACCACCTGGACTTCCACGAGACCATCGACGCCTACTTCGAGGCCAAGGCCACGCTGTTCACCCCGCGCTATGCCCGGGCCGGGGTGGTCAACATCGACGACGAGCACGGCCGGATCCTCGCCGCCAACCCGAAGATCCCGCTCACCACGTACTCGGCGGCCGGGAACCCGGCCGCCGACTGGCGCGCGGCCGACATGCGCTGCGGCGCGGACGGCAGCGCGTTCCGGGTCGTCGGCCCCGGCGGCGTCGAGGCCGACGCGTCGGTAGCCCTGCCCGGGCCGTTCAACGTGGCCAACGCCCTGGGCGCGATCGTGGCCCTGGTCGAGGCGGGGATCGGGATCGCCAGCGCGGTGGCCGGCGTCGCCGCGTGCCCGGGCGTGCCCGGCCGGCTGGAACGGGTCGAGGCCGGCCAGGACTTCACCGTGCTGGTCGACTACTCGCACAAGCCGGGCGCGGTGAGCGCCGTGCTCGACGCGCTGCGGCCGGTCACGGCGGGAAACCTGACCATCGTCCTGGGCTGCGGCGGCGACCGGGACCGGGCCAAGCGCCCGCTGATGGGGGCCACCGCGGCCGGCCTGGCCGACCTGGCCTTCTTCACCAGCGACAACCCGCGCTCGGAGGACCCGCTCGCGATACTCGCCGAGATGCTGGCCGGCGCGCTGACGGTGCCGGAGGCCAGCCGCGCTCACGTGATCGTCGAGCCGGACCGGGCCGCCGCGATCGGGCTGGCCGTCACCCGGGCGGCCAAGGGCGACGTGGTGCTCATCGCGGGCAAGGGCCACGAGCGCGGCCAGTACGTGGGCGGGTCGGTGATCCCGTTCGATGACCGCGAGGTCGCGGCCGAGGCGATCGCGGGAAACCTGAGAGCCGTCGCGACGGCCGACCGCCCGCCCGGCGGGCGGGCCGAGCCGGCCGACCTGGGGGACCTATGATCCCGCTGTCGGTGGCCGAGATAGCCGGGATCACCGGCGGCGAGGCCGGTCCCGGCGTCGACCCGGACGCCGTCGTG
>JASIJN010000510.1 GCA_030050125.1 Streptosporangiaceae bacterium
CAGGTCCCGCCCGGCCACGTGAATCCGCCCCTCGGTGGGACGCTCCTCCTTCAGCACCAGCCGGAGGAACGTGGACTTGCCGGACCCGGACGGTCCGACCAGGAAGACGAACTCACCCTTCTCTACGTCGAGCGTGACGTTCTCCAGGGCGGGACGGCTTTGATTCGGGTACGTCTTGGTCACGTTCTCGAAGTGAATCACTGGCCCATCACACGCGATCGAGGAGTTGCGGACTGCCTGCTATGGGCACTTATCGCGCCCCAGTTTGGCCACCGGACAGTCTAGGGGGGAAACTGGCTTAGAACCTCCAACATCGTCGAAGTGACCGGGTAGGCGCCGGCCCGGAAGGACCTCTGATGAGCTGTGAGCACCTGATCTGCGCCCAGTGCGCCGGACCGGTAGCCGAAGGCCGGTGCCCGGTGTGCCAGGCAGCGCGGGCCCGGATGCACCGCCACCACTCCGGGCCCGGGCTGACCGTGCCGCTGGTCGCCGCGTTGCTGCTGGCGCTGCTGCTGATGATCCTCGCCTTGCACCTCGCGCACTGAGGCCTCGCGAGGGGCCAGCCATTACGCCCCGGGCTGGGTCGGCTACGTACGGCGGTCACTCTCGGTAGACGGTCACGCGTAAATCACGAAAGCATCCCAGCCTGGGACTATTCCGTCCGGTACGCTAGACCGCGCCGGTATGAGCATGCTGCAGTGCTCTATACCGATCACATCGCGTGATCGTCCGGCGGCCCGCTGGCCCGAGCACGACAGCGGCTCCGCCGGTTTCGGCTATCCCGGTCCGCATGCCGGAAGGAACCCACGCCCATGAGATCGAGATCAGTCTTCGGCTACCCAGGCCGACCACGACCGAGGCGCTACGGCCTGATGCTGGCCGCAGGCGCGGCCGCGCTGGCGCTGGTCGCGGCGGGCTGTAGCAGTAGCAGCAGCAGCCCCTCGTCGACCGGCAGCACTCCGGTCAAGGGCGGCACGGCGGTCTGGGCGGAGCCCCCGTCGACCCTGCCCACCTACATCTTCCCGTACGTGGACAGCGCCAACATCAGCAACGTCAACCTGTTTGACTTCCAGTACCTGATGTACCGGCCGCTCTACTGGTTCGGCCAGAACGGCCAGCCGACGGTGGACTACTCGATCAGCCTGGCCAACCCGCCGACGATCAGCGGGCAGACCCTGACCATCACCCTGAAGCACTACATGTGGTCCAACGGGCAGCCGGTGACCGCGTCGGACGTGATGTTCTGGCTGAACATGGAACTGGCCGAGCCGGCCAACTACGGCGCCTACACGGGCTTCCCGGCCAACATGACGAACATCCACGTCGTCAACTCGACCGAGCTGCAGATGACGATGAGCAAGCCGTACTCGCCGACCTGGGTCGTCTACAACGACCTGAGCCAGGTCGTGCCGATGCCGGCCGCCTGGGACCGGACCGCGTCCGGCCCCAGCAACTGCGACACGACGGTCAGCGACTGCACGGCCGTCTACAACTACCTCAACAAGCAGGCCGAGGACGTGACCGGCTATGTGAACTCGCCCATATGGGGCATAGTCGACGGCCCGTGGCAGCTGAGCGCGTTCAACGCCGACGGGCACGTCACGTTCGTGCCGAACAAGTCCTACTCCGGGCCCGTGAAGCCGAAGCTGTCGGCGTTCGAAGAGGTGCCGTTCACCACCGACTCGGCCGAATACGACGTGCTGCGCTCGCCGAGCGCCAGCACCAAGATCGACTTCGGGTACCTGCCCGACCAGGACGCGCCGGCCAAGCCGGCCAACGCCGCGGTGGGCACGAACCCGGTGCCGGGCTACACGCTGGCCCCGCTGTACCCCTGGGGCATCGACTACTACGCGCTGAACTACCAGTCGACCGACGGCGACCACGCGGCGATCTTCAAGCAGCTGTACTTCCGCGAGGCGATGGCCTACCTGCTGAACCAGGCAGCGATCATCGCGGGGCCGCTGCGCGGGTACGGCGCGGCAACCGTCGGACCGGTGGCCGCCACGCCGACGACCAAGTGGCTGTCGGCCACGGGCCGCAAGGGTGACCCGTTCCCGTTCAACCCGACGAAGGCCAAGGACCTGCTGTCCAGCCATGGCTGGACCGTGACCCCCGGCGGGACGACCACCTGCGCCGACCCGTCCAAGTGCGGCGCGGGCATCGCGGCCGGCAGCGCGCTGAACTTCAACATGCAGTACCTGTCGGGGACCGCCTGGGTCCAGGAGGCCATGACCGAGCTGCAGTCCAACGCGGCGGCGCTCGGGATCAAGCTGAACCTGCAGCCCAAGCCGCTCAGCCAGGTGCTCTCGGTGGCCGGCGGCAACTGCGTGGTCGTCAAGTCCCCCTGCAACTGGGACATGGCGAACTGGGGGTTCGGCTGGTCGTTCTCGCCGGACTACCTGCCCACCGGCGACCAGCTGTTCGAGTGCGGCGCGGTCGCGAACTCCGGCGGGTACTGCGACTCGACCAACGACTCGTTGATCGACCAGACGCTGACCAACGACAACCTGCAGCTGT
>JASIJN010000511.1 GCA_030050125.1 Streptosporangiaceae bacterium
GCCGGCGAGCGGCTGCGCGACCGCGAGGAGCGCTGGGGCTTGGAGCGGCGCCAGGGCCTGATCGCGGAGGAGTTGCTCGCCGCGGCCGAGGACACCGCGGCCGCCCACCCCGCCGCCACCGTGGTGATCGTGGTCGGGGGCTCGTCCCTCGCCGCGCACCGCGTGGTCGGCTCGGTCGCGGTCCACCTGGCCCGCCATTCGCCGGTACCGCTGGTCGTCGTTCCCTAGCTCGCGGCCCGCGCCCCCTACACCCCGCCCCCCTACACCGCGCCCTGAACCCCGGCCGGTGCCCCGGCCAGGTTGGCCCGGACCGCCTCGAGCGCCGCCTCGATGTTCTCCACCGAGTTCGCGTAGGAGAACCGCAGGAACCCCTCACCGTGGCGGCCGAACGCGGTGCCGGCCAGGGCCGCGACCCCGGCGTCCTCCAGCAGCCTGGCCGCCAGCCGGCTCGATGTCAGGCCGGTGCCGGTGATGTTCGGGAACACGTAGAACGCGCCCTGCGGCTGCACGCAGCTGATGCCGGGGATGTCGTTCAGGCCGGCCACGATGACGTCCCGCCGGCGCCGGAACTCCTCGACCATCTGCTCCACCGGCTGCCACGGCCCGCGCAGCGCGGCCGCGGCGGCGCTCTGGCTGAACGCCGACGTGCACGACACCGTGTTGATCACCAGCCGGGTCACCGGCTCGACCAGGGCGGGCGGGAACACGCCGAACCCGAGCCGCCAGCCGGTCATCGCGAACGTCTTGGACCAGCCGTCGAGCAGGATCGTGCGGTCGGCCATCCCCTCCACGTCCAGCACGCTGGCGTGCGGCTCGTCGCCGTACCTGATGGCCCAGTACACCTCGTCGCTGAGCACGGTCAGGTCGTGGCGCAGCGCGATCTCGGCGATCGCCTCGCAGTCCGCGCGGGTGAGCGCGCTGCCGCACGGGTTGTGCGGCGAGTTGATGATGAGCAGCTTGGTCCGGTCGGTGACCAGACTTTCCAGCTCGCCGGTGTCGATCCGGAACTCGTTCTCCTCCCGGAGCGGTATCGGCACCCCGGTCGCGCCCGCGAACGCGGTGATCGACTCGTACATCGGGAAGCTCGGGTCGGGGTAGATCACCTCGTCGCCTTCGCCGCAGAGCGCCATGATGGCGAAGAACATGACCGGCTTGGCCCCCGGTGTCACGATCACCCGGTCCGGCGAGGTTCGCATGCGACCGGTGCGTTCAAGAAACTCGGCCACGGCTTCGCGCAGAGGCGGAACTCCCGGCGCCGGAACATAGTGCGTTTGCCCGGCGCGCAGTCCTTCGACCGCGGCCTCGACGATATGATCGGCGGTCGGGAAGTCCGGCTCGCCGATCTCCAGGTGGATGACTTTGCGCCCGGCGGCCTCCATGGCCTTGGCCCGGGCGAGCACCTCGAACGCGGATTCGGTGCCGAGCCGGCTCATCCGGTCAGCCAGGGAGAATGTCATCATGTGCCCGATGATACGGCTGGGACGATGAGGCGGTAAGGGCCGGTTGTTCCACGGCGTGAACGGGCTCGGGCCGCCTATTGCCCAACGGCCGGCGACGCGTCAGCCTGGAAGTCTTCGAGGCACTGGAGGTGCGGGATGGGCTCAGCTCCCGATGGAGCGCAGCCGCGGTCAACGCCGGTCGCGCGGTCCGGCAGCGAGTCCGACGTCGCCCGGCTGTTCGCCGCGGCCGAGCCGGACTTCGCTCGCTACGAGCTGGTCAAGGACCTCGTCGACGAGTGCATCGACCTGTCGCTGAACTACCGGCAGAGCGGGCACCCGGGCGGCTCGCGGTCCAAGGTGCACATGATGCTGGCGCTGCTGTTGTCCGGCGCCATGCGCTGGGACGTGCTGCGCCCCTGGCGCCGCTTCGGGGACCGGTTCGTGCTGTCGGCCGGCCACACCGTGCCGCTGGTGTACGCGACGCTGGCCGTGCTCAACGAGGCGGTCCGGCTGCGCCACCAGCGCGACGGCGGGCCCGAGTTCGCCTTTCCCGACGACGGCCGCTGGGCACTGACCTGGGAATGGCTGCTGAAATTGCGCCGGAGGGGCGGACTGCCCGGGCACGCCGAGATGGAGGGCCGGACGCTGTTCCTGAAGTTCAACACCGGGCCGTCCGGGCACGGCATGCCGCCGGCCGCCGGCGAGGCGCTGGGCCTGAAGCTGGCCGGGGCGGGCGAGGTCAAGGTGTTCGTGTTCGAGGGGGAGGGCGGGCTCACCCCCGGGTCGGCGCACGAGGTCAAGAACATGGCCTGGGGCCTCGGCCTGGACAACCTGATCTTCATGGTCGACTGGAACGACTTCGGCATCGACCCGCGGCCCGCCTCCAGCGTGGTCGCGGGCACGCCGGTGGACTGGTTCGAGCCGTACGGCTGGCGGGTGGTCGGCACCGGGCACGGCATGGAGTGGGGGCCGGTCATCCAGACCGTCCTCGACGCGGCCTGCGGCGCCAACCCCGGCCAGGTGCCGGGCATGGCCTGGTTCCATACCCGCAAGGGCCGGGGCTACGGCAAGTTCGACGCGGCCAGCCACGGCACGGCCTGGCCGATGAACGCCGAGCAGTTCTGGGCCGTCCGCAAGGAGTTCATGGCCCGCCACGGGGTCGAGTACGTCGGGGTCGACACGCCCGCTCCGAGCGGCGCGGAGGCCGTGGCGGCGCAGGCCGAGGCGAACCTGCGCATCGCCATGAGCGTCATGGCCCGCGACGATGACCTGGTCACCTGGCTGTCCGACCGGCTGATCGCGATCGCGGACTCGGTGCCCGAGCAGATCGAGGGCTTCCGGCTGGGCGAGAGGTCGGCCGGCGTCTTCACCGACCGCCGCATCTTCGACGTGGCCAGCTATCCCACCAGCATGTGGAAGAAGCCCGGCGAGAAGGCGCCGAACCGGGCGGGGCTGGCCGCGTGGGGCGCGTACGTGAACTCGCTGGCGCTGCGCGAGCACGGCCGGCCGCTGTTCATCGCGGCCTCCGCCGACCTGGCCGAGTCCACCAACATCGCCGGGTTCGCGCAGGACTACGACGGCTCGCCCGGCACCGGCTGGTACGAGCGGACGAAGAACCCGACCGGGGCGCTGCTGCCCACCGAGATCACCGAGTTCTCCAACTCGGGTCTGGTGGCCGGGCTGGCCACGGTCAACCTGTCCCGGGACCCGTTCTCGGAGTTCGACGGCTACTGGGGCGCGTGCTCGACCTACGGCTCGTTCTCCTACCTGAAGTACGGCGAGATGCGGCTGTTCAGCCAGCTGGCCCAGGACAGCGAGCTCAAGGTGGGCAAGGTGCTGTGGATCGCCGGGCATTCCGGCCCGGAGACCGCCGAGGACTCCCGCACCCACTTCGGCATCTTCTCGATCGGCGTCACCCAGCTTTTCCCCGAGGGGCACGTCATCGACCTGCACCCGTGGGAGTACAACGAGGTGCCGGTGATGCTGGGCGCCGCGTTCTCGCTGGACGTGCCGATCGTGGCGCTGCATCTGACCAGGCCGCCGGTGGAGATACCCGACCGCGAGGCGCTGGGCATCCCCTCTCACTTCGAGGCCGCTCGCGGGGCTTACGTGCTGCGCGACTACCGGCCCGGGCTGCCGCCGGGCGGGACGGTGTTCGTCCGCGGCACGATGCCGGTCAGGAATGTGGTGAGCGTGCTGCCGGAGCTTGACGCCCGTGGCATCAACGTGAAGATCGTCGCGGCGCTGAGCCCACAGCTGTTCGCGCGCCAGCCTGCGGCCTACCGGCGTTCGGTGGCCAGCCCGGCAGAGCGGCTGGACGCCATGGTCATCACCAACGGCGCGTTCAAGCTGATGCGGGAGTGGGCCGACGGGCCGCTGGTTCGCGAGTACTCGCTGTCGTCGGACTGGGACGACCGTTGGCGTACCGGCGGCTCGGTCGCCGAGGTGATCGAGGAGGCGCACCTGGACGAGGCGCACATCCTGCCGGCGCTCGAGCGGTTCGCGGCCGAGCGGGACGACCGCCGACGGCGGCTGCGCGAGCTGCTCGACGACGCCTGACACCCTGGGCCGAAGTCAGCTGCCCGGGCCGGAATACCACCGTCCGTTCGGGGTAAAAATTCTTTTCTTTTTCTTCCGAACGAGCGGTGGTCTCACTTCCAGCGGAAGGCTAACGGCGAGATGGCGGACACTCT
>JASIJN010000512.1 GCA_030050125.1 Streptosporangiaceae bacterium
CTCCGGCATGGGCGGCTCGGCTCCGCTCGGGCCGAAGCCCGGCGGTCACTGGGCTCGCGTTCGTCGGCCCGAGGCGCGTGAGTCAACGGCTGGGCGTCGCAACGCTACGCCTTCGGCATGGGCGGCTCGGCTCCGCTCAGGGACGAAGCCCGGCGTGGTCACGGGCCCGGGTTCGGCGGGGCGAGGGGCGTGAGTCAACGGCTGGGCGCCGCAACGCTACGGCTCCGGGATGGGCGGCTCGGCTCCGCTCGGGGCCGAAGCCCGGCGGTCACTGGGCTCGCGTTCGGCGGGGCGAGGGGCGTTAGTCAACGGCTGGGCGGCGCAACGCTATGGCTGCGGGGTGGGCGGGTCGGCTCCGCTCGGGGCGAAGCGCGGCGCGGTCGCTGTCTGGTCCGGCTGCCGGCGGCTAGATGATCTTGTGGATCCAGTTGTGCTGGTCGGCTACGTGGCCGAACTGGATGCCGAGGAGCTCTTCACGCAGGCGCAGGGTCACGGGGCCGGCGGTGCCGTCGCCGATCGTCCAGCCGCCTGCCGATCCGCTGACCGTGCCGATCGGGGTGATGGCGGCCGCGGTGCCGCACGCGAACACCTCGGTGAGCTCGCCGGACGCGCATCCCGAGCGCCAGTCGTCCACGTTGATCTTGCCTTCGGAGGCGGGTATGCCCAGCTCGGGGGCCAGCGTGAGCAGAGAGTCTCTGATGATGCCGGGCAGCAGCGTGCCGGTGAGCGCCGGGGTCATGATCCGCGCCTGCGACCCGGAGCCGTAGACGAAGAATATGTTCATCCCGCCCATTTCCTCGACCCACCTGCGCTCCACGGCGTCCAGCCAGACCACCTGCTCGCAGCCGTGCTCCGTCGCCTGCAACTGCCCGGCGAGACTGGCCGCGTAGTTGCCGCCGGTCTTGGCCGCCCCGGTGCCTCCGGGCGCCGCCCTGGCGTAGTCATCCGCCAGCCACACCGAAACCGGGCGCAAGTCCTCTTCGAAGTAGGACCCGGCCGGCGAGGCGATCACCGCGAACAGGTACGAGGACGAGGGCTTGACGCCGAGACCTGGGTACGTCGCGATCATGAACGGCCTCAGGTACAGGCTGTGGCCCTCATCGAAGGGCACCCAGTCCCGGTCCTGGCTCACCAGCAACTCGATCGCCTCGAGGAACGCGGCCTCCGGCAAAGCCGGCATGGCCAGCCTGGCCGCCGAGCGGTTGAACCTGGCCGCGTTGGCGTCCGGGCGGAACGCCACGATCGGACCGCTCGCCTGCCGGTAGGCTTTCAGCCCCTCGAAGATCTCTTGGGCGTAGTGGAACACGGAGGTGGCCGGGTCGAGGCTGAACGGACCGTACGCCTCGAGCCGGGCGTCATGCCAGCCGCGATCGGCAGACCAGCGGATCGTCACCATGTTGTCGGTGAAGATCCGGCCGAACCCGGGATCTTTCATCAGCCGTTCCCGCTCCTCGGCCGGTACCCGGGCACTGGTGGGGTGGAGCGCAAATTCGATCTCACTTGTGTGGCTGGCCGTCATACCCGGATCCTCTCTCACCGGGCCGACGCCGTTGTCGGCCCTGTGCGGTAAACGCTTCCCCGCGTAAGCCCGCGTCACTCTCGAATGTCGTCGCGATTCGCAGTTTAGTCCAATCCCCGGCGCTCGCGGCGGCTGGCCGCAGCGCGTGGAGCCACGACCGCTCAGCCCGCGACTCGCTCGGCGATGTCGTCGCCGATCTCCACGGTGGACCTGGCCGCCCACGCTCCCTGACGGTCCAGCAGGTCCTCGGCGACCGCCTGCTCGATCCTCGCCGCGGCTCTGGACAGGCCGATGTGCTCGCAGAGCATGGCCGCGGAAAGGATGGCCGCGGTCGGGTCCGCCTTCTGCTGGCCGGCGATGTCCGGCGCGCTCCCGTGCACCGGCTCGAACGTGCTCGGCGCGGTTCGCTCCGGGTTGATGCTGGCGCTGGCCGCGAGCCCGATGCCGCCGGCGATCGCCGCTCCGAGCGCGGTCAGGATATCGCCGAACATGTTGTCGGTGACGATCACGTCGAACCGCTCCGGCTCGGTGATGAAGAACATCGACGCCGCGTCCATGTGACAGTAGTCGGTGGTCACCTGGGCGTAATCCCTCGCCACCTCCTCGACGGTGCGCCGCCACAGGTCCCCGGCGTAGGCGAGCACGTTCGCCTTGTGTACCAGGGTCAGCCTCCGGCGCGGCCGCGCCGCCGCCTGCGCCAGCGCGTACCGGGTCACGCGGCCGATGCCGAACGCGGTGTTGATGCTCTCCTGCGTGGCCACCTCGCCCGGGGTGCCCTTGCGCATGACCCCGCCAGCCTCGATGTAGGGCCCCTCGGTGCCTTCCCGGACCACCAGCATGTCGACCGACACCGGTCGCAGGCCGGACAGCGGCGAGGCCACGCCCGGGTAGAGCCGCACCGGGCGCAGGTTCACGTACTGGTCGAACTCGAACCGCAGCCGCAGGGTCAGCCCTCGCTCCAGCACCGCGCTGGGGACGCCCGGGTCGCCGACCGCGCCCAGCAGGATCGCGTCGTGGCCGGACATCTCGTCGAGCGCCGAGGCCGGAAGCGTCTCACCGGTACGCAGCCAGCGCCGCGAGCCCAGGTCGTAGTCCGTGGTTTCGATCGTGACCTCGGCGGCAGCGGCCCGGAGTACCTTGATCGCCTCAGCGACCACCTCGGGGCCGATGCCGTCCCCGCCGATCACCGCGATCCTTACGGTAGGTGACGCCATGCGCGTACCTTACTGGCAGCCTTCAGCGCCCATCCAGGTCAACCGCCCGGCCGAAGACCGCGCCGATCGAGGAGGTGATCTCGTCGAGCACGGGAGCGGGCAGCGCCGAGTCGACGGTCAGGACGATGAGGGCCTGCCCGCCCCTCGCGTCCCGGCAGACCTGCATCCCGGCGATGTTGATGCCCCGGTCCCCCAGAATCTTGCCCACGATGCCGACCACGCCCGGCCGGTCGGAGTAGGTGAAAAACACCATGTGCTCGGCCGGCGCGATCTCCATGTCGTAGCCGTTGACATCGACGAGCTTCTCGGCCTGGCGCTGCCCGGTCAGCGTCCCGCCGACCGACACGACCTGTCCGTCGGGCAGGGTGCCGCGCAGCGTCACCACGTTGCGCCAGTCCGGGCTCTCCTTATCGGTCAACAGGCTGACCTGGACACCGCGGTCGGCGGCCAGCAGCGGCGCGTTGACGTAGGTGACCGCGTCCTCGACGATGTCGCTGAACACCCCCTTGAGCGCGGCCAGCTGCAGCACGCTGACGTCCAGGCCCGCGATCTCGCCGCGGACCTCCACCTCGACCCGGGCGGCGATCCCGCCCGCCACCGCGGTGAAGATGCGGCCCAGCTTCTCGGCCAGCGGCAGCCCTGGCCTGATCGTCTCGTCGACCGAGCCGCCCTGGACGTTGACCGCGTCCGGCACGAACTCGCCGGCCAGGGCGAGCCGGACCGACCGCGCGACCTGGGTGCCCGCCTTCTCCTGCGCCTCATGCGTGCTCGCCCCCAGGTGCGGGGTGACCACCGCGTTGGGCAGGCCGAACAGCGGGCTGTCCGTGCACGGCTCGGCGGCGTACACGTCGAGCGCCGCCCCGGCCACCCGGCCGTCGGCCAGCGCCCTGGCCAGCGCGGCCTCGTCCACGAGTCCGCCGCGGGCGGCGTTCACGATCAGCACTCCGGGCTTGACCAGGTCCAGCTGCCGGTCCGCGATGATCCCGACGGTCTCGGCGTTCTTCGGCAGGTGCACGCTGATGACGTCGGACTCGGCCAGCAGTTCCTCCAGGCTCACCAGGCGCGCGCCGAGCTGGGCCGCCCGGGCCGCCGCCACGTAGGGGTCATAGGCGATCACGGTCATGCCGAAGGCGGCGAGCCGCTGGGCGACCAGGACGCCGATCTTGCCAAGCCCCAGCAGCCCGGCCACCTTGCCCTCCAGCTCGACGCCGGTGAACGCGGCCCGCTTCCACTGGCCGGACCGCAGCGACGCCATGGCCTGGGGCACGTTGCGCGCCGTCGCGAGCAGCAGCGCGATGGCGTGTTCGGCCGCGCTGACGATGTTCGAGGTCGGGGCGTTGACGACCATCACGCCGGCCCGGGTCGCCGCGTCGACGTCGACGTTGTCCAGGCCAACGCCGGCCCTGGCCACCACGCGCAGCCTGGGAGCGTGCTCGAGGGCCTCGGCGTCGATGGTCGTGGCGCTCCGGATGATCACCGCGTCGGCCTCGGCGAGCGCGGGGAGCAACTGCACCCGGTCGGCGCCGTCCGTATAGCGGATCTCGAAACCGGACTCGAGCTGCGCTATCCCGGCCGGCGACAGCTCTTCGGCGATGAGAACGATCGGCGTGGACACGTTGGCCCTTTCCGGCGGCGGTCAGAGCCACCACTCTATAGCCGACGTTTGTGAAGGCTTTCACATAACGACCGCGCAAGTGGCCCCGGGTCTGGGCCGGTTCACGGCGGGCACGACCGGGCCTGGTCACTTCGCCGGCGCCCGGCCGAGGGCCGACCGGGCCTGGTCACTTCGCCGGCGCCACCACCGGTGCGGTCGCCTCGCCGGGCACCGTCGTGCCTTGCCAGCCGCTCCTGACCAGGGCCTCGATGCCGGCCGCATCCATGGGCTTGGCGATCAGGTAGCCCTGGCCAAGCCCGCAGCCCATCTCCCGCAGCAGGTCGAGGTGCTCCGGCCGCTCGATCCCCTCGGCCACGACCTCGATGCCGAGGTCGTGGCCGACCTGGATGATCGTGCGGGTCAGCATGGCCAGGGTCGCGTCGTCCCCGAGCCCGGTCACGAACGACGGGTCGATCTTGATGACGTCCACCGACAGCTGCTTGAGGTAGGCCAAAGACGCGTAGCCGGTGCCGAAGTCGTCGATGGCCAGCCGGACGCCGTGGCGGCGCAGCTCGGCCAGGCCGTCGGCCATCGGGCCTGCACCCTCGATCAGGACCCGCTCGGCTACCTCCAGGGTCAGCGCTCCCGGCGGCAGACCGGTCTCGTCCAGCGCGGTCAGCACGGAGGCGGCGAACCCGGCCGCGGTCAGCTGCCGGAGCGAGAAGTTCACCGAGACGCCGATCTCCAGCCCGGCGCCGCGCCAGGCGGCGGCCTGAGCGCACGCCTCGCGCAGCACCTGCTCGCCGAGCGGCACCACCAGCCCGGAGTCCTCGGCCACGCCGAGGAACTCGGCGGGCGGGACCGGCTGCCCTCCCCGCGACCAGCGCACCAGCGCCTCCACCCCGATCACCTGGGAGGTGGAGAAATCGACCACGGGCTGGTATTGCAGCTCGAGCTTGCCCGCGGTGACCGCGGCCCGCAGGTCGCTGGCCATCTCGAGCCGGCGCATCACGTCCGCGTGCATATGCGCGGCAAAGACCTCCACCCGCCCGCCGCCCAGATCCTTGGCCCGGGACATGGCCACGTCGGCGTTGCGCAGCAGGTGCCCGAGCGCTCTCCCGCCGGCCAGAGCCACGCCGATGCTGGCCGTCAGGGAGATCTCCCGGTCGGCGACGCGGAACGGCTCGGCGGCGATGATCCCGGCCAGGCGCTCGGCCAGGTCAACAATCTCCGGCGCGCTCGCCGCGCTCTCCACGAGTATGGCGAACTCATCGCCACCCCAGCGGGCCACCGTGTCTCCCGAGGGCACGGCCGCGCGCAGGCGGCGCGCGGCCTGGGCGAGCAGCAGGTCGCCCGCGCCGTGCCCGATGGAGTCGTTGACCCCGGTGAACCCGTCCAGGTCGATGAAGACCGCCCCGATCTGCGCCGACGGCCGGTCCGGCTCGGCGGCCGCGGCCCGGTCGATCGCGTCCTTGGCCCGGTCCTCGACGTACGCCCGGTTCGGCAGGCCGGTGAGCCCGTCGTGGTAGGTCAGGTACGTCACCTGGCGGCGCAGCGCCACCTGGTCGCTGACGTCGCGCGCGGTGATCAGCAGCTGGCCCGGGATGTTCACCTCGCGGTAGCGGGACACCGTGGACTCGACGTGACGCCAGGTGCCGTCGGCCGACCGGACCCGGCACGGGAACCGGTCGGGGTGCCGCCCGGCGGTGGCGGCGCGGACGGTTCTCGCGCCCGCCGCCCGGTCTTCCGGGTGGACGAGCTCGGACAGCGACCGGCCCTCGAGTTCGGCCGAGGTGTAGCCGTACTCGCCCACGGCCGGGCTGGCGTACCTGATGATCCCGTCACGATCGCAGATCAGGACCACATCGCTGGTGCGGTCGGCCAGCTCGCGGAACCGGTGCTGCGACTCCTGCGAGATCATGGCCGCGATCCGCCCGTCGCGCAGCAGATCGGCTGTCCGGGCCACCAGGGCGAGCGCGGCCAGCCCGGCGCAGACCACGACCGCTGGCTCGGCGAACGACC
>JASIJN010000513.1 GCA_030050125.1 Streptosporangiaceae bacterium
CCACGCCGCCAGCGCGGGCCACACCCGCAGGCCGGGCAGCGACACCCCGAACAGCTTCAGCGACACCCACGCCAGCAGCGGCGCCAGCACCGGCTGATCAACATAGCTGGCCTGCAGATGCCGGGCACCGTCCAGGAAGTACAGCTCGTCGCGGTCGAAGCCATACCGTGCCGACAGTCCCATCAGCACGGCGAACACGATGCCGCCGACCGCGATCACGCGCCGGTCAAACGGGCCGGCGTCCGGCAGCGGGTCAGCGACCCCCGGCACCCGCGCATCCTCGAGCACGGGGCGAGGCTGCGCAGATCGTTCATCCGGGCCCGGTAGCCGGCCGCCCTGCCCCGTGCCCGCTTGGCTGCCAGACAAGCCGCCACCGCCCCAGATTCCGCTTCGCCGCAGATGCGCTGCCGCCATTGTCCTCCCGCCGGCCGCCTGCGCGTCATCCCTCGCGTGACCGGCGTGACTTTCCTCCCCAGGAACTGGCGGCGACGGGCGTTCCGCTGGAGGAGATCACCGACCCGATGCTGCGTATGCAGGTCAAGCTGGTCCGTTCCCTCAAAGCTGTCTCGCAAGATCGTCCAGACGCTTTATGACCAGCGCTTCGATGTGTGGCGGACCGGCAAGATTATCGGCACTCGAGGGACCGTCCGTTATGGCCAGTGCGCTGGGCCGACATTCGGCAGCTGTCTGCCTGGGACAGGTGCTGTCCAGCGGCTCACTGGCGCTGCTCTTGAGGGTCGATGAAACTGGGGCGTACCGGGACAAGATTTCCGCCCGATCAGCGGGGCCAAACCACTTGACGAAGCCCGTCCGCCTTCGGTTAATTTGCTGTATGCATCGGTAGCATGGAGGTGCGTTATGGCTTGGAGTGGGCCGGAGCTGCTGGGCGGGGCACTCGATGGGGCCATTGCCCCGGCCGCCGTCTCCTGGAGTGCCGAGCGTTTGGACGTCTTTGCGGCTGATTATTCGGGAGATGGTTTATTGCACTGGTGGTATGAGAACGGCTGGAACGGGCCAGAGCCTCTTGGGGGACAGCTGAAGTATTACCCCAGCGCCGTGGCATGGGGCCCGGGCCGCTTGGACGTTTTCGCGGTCGACGCCAACACCGGCCAGCTTCAGCATTGGTGGTGGGAGGACGGCTGGGGCGGGCCCGAGCTACTGGGCGGCAATCTGGCGACAGGCCCGTGCGCCGTGTCGTGGGGGCCTGGCAGGCTAGATGTTTTCGGGGTCGAAGCATACACTATTCAGCTTCAGCATTGGTGGTGGGACAATGACTGCTGGAATGGGCCAGAGACTTTGCCGGGCACCTCGAGCTTTACAAGTGCCGTGTCGTGGGCGCAAGGCCGTCTGGATGTCTTTGCCGATGACCAGGCCTTAGCGGGGCAGGTGCAGCATTGGTGGTGGGAGGACGGCTGGGGCGGGCCCGAGCAAGTGGGCGGCAATCTGGCGACAGGCCCGTGCGCTGTGTCGTGGGGGCCGGGCAGGCTAGATGTTTTCGGGGCCGACGCCAACACTGATCAGCTTCAGCATTGGTGGTGGGAGAACGGCTGGAACGGGCCAGAGCCTTTGCCGGGAGCACCTGAATACGCTGTAAGTGTCGTGTCGTGGGCGCAAGGCCGTCTGGATGTCTTTAGCAATGACGCCAGCACCAAGCAGCTTCAGCATTGGTGGTGGGAGAACGGCTGGGGCGAGCCCGAGCAACTGGGCGGCAGTCTCGCGGCAAGCCCATGCGCTGTGTCGTGGGCACCTGGCAGGCTAGATGTTTTCGGGGTCGACGCCAATACCGGTCAGCTTCAGCATTGGTGGTGGACGTAACCCGCGCAGAAGCGCTCGGCGCGGTCCTCTTGAGCAGCCGCAGGTCGGGCACTGCCGTTGCCGTATTTGCATGGGCTGTCCACCGGGGACTTCGTGCCCGCGCTGGGCCAGTTCCTGGGCTCTTCGGCGGGCCTGTTACCGACGGTGATCACCCGGCTCACGGCCGAACACTGGGTGCATCTGCGCACGACGAACCCCATCGAGTCGACATTCGCGGCTGTAAGGCATAGAACCAAGATCACCAGGGGCCCGGGCTCCAGGGCGGCGGGGCTGCCGATGGCATTCACGCTTATCGAGTCAGCCCAAGACCGCTGGCGCGCAGTCAACGCGCCCCGCCTCGTCGCCCTGGTCCGCGCCGGAGCGACCTTCATCAACGGCAAGCTCGTCGAGCGACCCGGCGAGGCGGCCCAGCCCGGCGCAGCCTAAAAGATCTTGATCCGCGGGTCTTGCCTGTCGCTCCCACGGACGAAGGACCCTACCTGTCGCGCGACGAGTCAGCTCGTATGGACTTATCCGGTCCTGAGATCAAAGGAGTCAGGGCGATGAAGCAAGAACAGGTAGCAGAGGTTCTCCTCGCCAACCGGACCCCCTTCTCGCTGCTTGCTTATCATCTGATCAGTGGCGAAGACGAAGCGGCCAAGGCGCAGCTTGCCGACGACATCGTCTGGAATCTGATGCCCAACGGTGCGGTCCTCAAGGGCAAGGAGCAGGTGTACCAGTTCCTCAAGCCGGCGTTCTTGTCCGTCGAAGACCGTCGGCCGGAACTCCTGAGCAACGTGGCGGCCGGGGACTGGGGTGTCTTCGAGTACTGGAACGTCGGGACAGTCGATGAGCGGGTCATCGACTTCGCACGGTCATGCTGGGGGTCCCTGCCAGCCGATCTTCCCAACATAGCCGGTCTGGAGTTCAGGGTCCCTGTCTGTTTCGTGTACCACGTCAACGCACAGGAGAAGGTCGATTTGGTGCGCGAATACATGGATACCGGCAGCTTCGTCACCCAGGCGCATCCGCGTCGTGTGAGTGCCTGAGGGTGAGTCCTTCCACCACTCAGGTCTTGACTATTGCTCCCCGACCAACCAGGTAACCCAGCGGGCACCTGGGCCGGGTGGCAACCCGCGAGGACGTCGCGATGCACCAGCAGCAGTCGATCCGCCTCGACCGCGGCCCCAGCGGCCCGGTCCATCCCTGACCGCAACGCACCAGAGAGTGATCGCCAGGCTTACAAGATCGCTCACGGGGAACAAACAGGGGCCCCGGCCGAGCGACCAGCCAGGGCCGCTGTCCGAGTCGGCCGACGCGAAAGGAAACGGCACCCATGCCTAACGAGCCAGCGGGCGACCCCGGCAACCGGGCAAGCACGATCCCTGACCTCGCCGGG
>JASIJN010000514.1 GCA_030050125.1 Streptosporangiaceae bacterium
AGCTCGGGTCCGCCCACGTCCTGCTTGACCAGCGGCGCCGATACCGCGGCCGAGTGCCCGGCCGCGGCGGCCGGAGGCATGGCGGCCAGGCTGAACGACACGGCTAGCCCGGCCAGCGCGGCCGCGGGTCCGCGAGCACGGCAGTTCATCGCTGACAGGCCCCCGTTCCCGTCATTCCGGGCAGCACTGGTTGTGCCCGCATCCCCCTGACCGGCCCGGTCTGAGACTCAGAGTGGCTCTTTTCCGCAGCCGCGTTACTGGGTGTGACTTTCCCCGCTTGGGTCGCCGTCTACACGCGGCACAAATCTCCGGTTACGCCCGCATACCGGATAACCTGAGCGAGCCTTTGCCAAATCATGGATCTAACGCCCCAACGGCGGCCAATCGCTGGCAACGCGCTCGCATCCGGATCATGGGCACCGGTCGGGAATCCTTCGAGCGGCGCCCGGACGGCTGGCCCGGACCTGGCCGGGCGGGGCGCGCGTAATCTTGGGCTTTGACATCCTCCCGCCGGGAATGGCGGGGATTCCAGCCTCTACGCGCGCGAAGGGGCAGAGGTTGAGGTTCGTGGTTCGTCCGCGCTGGCACAAGCCGGTATCCGGGCGTGAGCCGAATACAGTAGCGGCAACTGACGCTCGTGAGGGGGTGAAGCGGCGGTTCCTCTCGTCCCAGGGCGGGGCCACGCCGCGAATCCGATGACGCGCATGTCGGAGTCAGGGGTGCCCATCCAGCCCGTGTACGGGCCCGACTCGCTGTGCGGCTTTGATCCGGCCGCGGAACTGGCCGAGCCGGGCGAATACCCGTTCACCCGCGGGGTCTATCCGGGCATGTACACCAAGCGGCCGTGGACGATGCGGCAGTACGCCGGCTTCTCGACCGCCGCCGACTCCAACCGCCGGTACCACCAGCTGATCGAGGCGGGCACCACCGGCCTGTCGGTCGCGTTCGACCTTCCCACCCAGATGGGGTACGACTCGGACGCCCCGCAGGCGCGGGGGGAGGTCGGCAAGGTCGGCGTGGCGATCGACTCGATCGAGGACATGCGGCTGCTGCTGCGGGGCATCCCGCTGGACTCGGTCTCCACGTCGATGACGATCAATGCCCCAGCCGCCGTGCTGCTGCTGCTGTACCAGCTGGTGGCCGAGGAGCAGGGGACGGGCGCGGACCGGCTGACCGGCACGATTCAGAACGACATCCTGAAGGAGTACATCGCCCGCGGCACCTATATTTATCCGCCGCAGCCGTCGCTGCGGCTGGTCGCGGACACGTTCGCGTACTGCCGCAAGGAGATACCGCGCTGGAATACGATCTCGATCTCCGGATACCACATGGCCGAGGCGGGCGCGACGCCCGTGCAGGAGATCGCGTTCACCCTGGCCAATGCCAAGGAATACGTGCGGGCCGCGATCGCGTCCGGCCTCGAAGTTGATGAGTTCGCGCCGCGCCTGTCCTTCTTCTTCGTCGCCCGCACCACGCTGCTGGAGGAGGTGGCCAAGTTCCGCGCGGGGCGCCGGCTGTGGGCCCGCATCATGCGCGAGGAGTTCCGTGCCGCGGACCCGCGGTCGCAGATGCTCCGCTTCCATACCCAGACGGCCGGCGTGCAGCTCACCGCACAGCAGCCCGAGGTGAACATGGCCCGGGTGACCGTGCAGGCGCTCGCCGCGGTGCTCGGCGGCACGCAGTCGCTGCACACGAATTCCTACGACGAGGCGATCGCCCTGCCCACGGAGAAGGCCGCGCGGCTGGCGCTGCGGACCCAGCAGGTCCTGGCCTATGAGACCGATCTGACCGCCACCGCCGACCCGCTGGCCGGGTCCTACGTCATCGAGTCGATGACCGGCGACATCGAGCGGGAGGCGGAGCATCTGATGGCGAAGATCGAAGAGCTCGGCGGTGCCGTGGCCGCGATCGAACAGGGCTTCCAGAAGAAGGAGATCGAGTGGTCGGCCTATCAGATCGCCCGGCAGATCGACGCGAAGGAACGAGTGGTCGTCGGGGTCAACCGGTTCACCGTCGCCGAGGAGGAGCCCTATCAGCCGCTCCGCGTTGACCCGGCGATCGAACGGGACCAGGCGGAACGGCTGGCCGCCCTGCGCGCAAGCCGGGACCAGGCGGAGTTCACCCGGCGGATCATCGCGCTGAGGCGGGCCGCCGATGGTCCGGACAACCTGCTGTACCCGCTGCGCGAGGCACTCCGGGCCCGGGCCACGGTGGGCGAGGTTTGTGATGCCCTTCGTGATGTCTGGGGTGTTTATAAACCGGCCGACGTCTACTGAGTGCTTTGCGGGCCATGTCGACGCTCCGTCCGCATGCGTAGGGATTGCCCCGGCATGGGCCGGGAATAATGCCCACGCGGAGCGGGACGGCTCGACCATGAGCGCGGACAGGGCACAACGCGGCGTGCCCGATCCTGGCTAGACCGTCACCGGGCGGCGTGCACGCCGGCCGCCGGGGGGGCGCGAGTGGCTGGCTCCCTGTGCGCCGTGGGCGCACCCCATCCGACACGCTTGCGGCAACGACGCCCGAGCGGCGGGATCCGGCCCGCTTCGTTTCCCCGGCAAGGTAGTTCGCCGCGCGCTGGCCGCGCGCGGGAAAGACAGCCCCTGGAGGCTCACGGTGGCCATCAAGTGGAACCCATCTCGCGGCGCCACGCTCGGAATCGAGTGGGAACTGCAGCTGATCGACGGCAGCAGCAAGATGTTGCGCCAGGACGCCAGGGAGGTGCTGGCCGCGTTGCCGGCCCTCAGCGAGGCGCGCGAGAACCCGAAGATACGCTACGAGCTCATGCAGTCCACCGTTGAGGTGGTCACCGGCATCTGCTCCACTGTGTCGGAGGCAAAGGACGATCTCGCTGCAACAATCGGGCAACTCGAGCAAATCACCGGCAGTCGCGGTACAATGCTGGCCTGTGCCGGAACGCATCCCGTCAGTGATTGGCGAGATGCCAAGATGGCTCCCATTCAGCGCTATGCCGAACTCGTCGAACAGTTGCAGTGGCTTGCCCGTAGGATCCAGACATTCGGTGTCCACGTCCACGTGGGCATTCGCGACGAGAGCAAGGCGATCCCCGTCGTCAACGCGCTCGCTGCATACCTGCCGCATTTCCTGGCGCTGACCGCGTCGAGCCCGTTCTGGAGCGGGCACGACACGGGACTCGCCTCGAGCAGGGCCGTCATCTTCGGGGGCCTGCCGACATCGGGGCCGCCGCAGCCGCTCGCGGACTGGAGTGAGTTCGAGGAGTACATGGACACGCTGCTTCGTGCCGGAACCATCCGGAGCATCAAGGAGGTCTGGTGGGACATCCGGCCGCACGCCGATTTCGGCACGGTCGAGATCAGGATGTTCGACGGGGTTCCGACCCTGCGCGAGGTCGGCATGGTCGCCGCCCTTTCACAATGCCTGGTCCAGCAGTTCGACACCCAGCTGGACCGCGGATACCGGCTGCCCACTCCGGCGGCGTGGGTGGTCCGCGACAACAAGTGGCGCGCCACCCGCTATGGTCTGGATGCGGTGGTGATCACCGACGACTCGGGGTCCACGGCCCCGCTCAGGGACGAGTTGTTCGAACTCGCTCGCGAGCTCGCGCCGGTGGCGAGCCGGCTGGGCTGCATCCAAGAGCTTGACGTCATTTCCGAAGTGCTCGACCACGGAGCCTCCTACGAGCGCCAGCGGGCCCTGGTGGCCGACGGCGGCGAGCTGGAGGACGTCGTAGATGCCCTGGTCACCGAGTTCGCGGAGGATCGATTCGTCTCGCCGGGGGAGGCAGCGCATGGCCGAACATGACCTGGAGGGCGAGCTCGGCGCTTTTCTCGCCGGGCACCAGGCCGAGCTGATCGATTTCCGGCGCGACCTGCACGCCCACCCAGAAATCGGCTACCACGAGCACCGGACCACCCGCCGGATCAAGCTCCGCCTGGAGGCGGCGGGACTGCGCCCGACGGTCCTGCCCAAGGGAACCGGCCTGCTCGTGGACATCGGCTCGGGCGCCGAGCCGGTGATCGGGCTCCGGGCCGACCTTGACGCGCTGCCGATCAGCGACGAGAAGAACGTCTCCTACCGGTCGACGGTGGCCAACGTGTGCCATGCCTGCGGGCACGACGTGCACACCGCGGTCCTGCTCGGCACCGGCCTGTTCCTGGCGCGCACGGCGGCGGCCGGCGCGCTGCCCGGGCGGGTCCGGCTGATCTTCCAGCCCGCCGAGGAGGTGCCGTGCGGGGCGCTCGACGTGCTGGCCGCCGGCGGCATAGCCTCGGTGGACCGGGTCTTCGCCCTGCACTGCGACCCGCGCCTGGACGTGGGCAAGGTGGGCACGCGGGTGGGCGCGATCACGGCCGCCTGCGACAAGATCTCGGTTAGGGTCACCGGGCCCGGGGGGCACACCGCCCGGCCGCACCTGACCGCCGACCTGGTCTACGCGCTCGGCAAGATCATTACCGAGCTCCCGGCGGCGCTGTCCCGCCGGGTCGACCCGCGCTCCAGCCTGAGCCTGGTCTGGGGCCGGGTCAACGCGGGCACCGCGTCCAACGCCATCCCGGACGACGGCATCGTCGAGGGCACGGTGCGCTGTCTGGACGACGAGGCCTGGCACCAGGCACCGGACCTGCTCAAGGCCCTGGTCGACTCCGTCGCGGCCGCCTACGGCGTGGTGGCCGAGCTCGGTTACGTACGGAACGTGCCGCCCACGGTCAACGAGGCGATCTCGACCGCCATGGTGGAGGCGGCCGCCGACCGGGTTCTGGGCGCCGAGTGCGTCGTCTCGTCCCCGCAGAGCCTCGGCGGCGAGGACTTCGCCTGGTACCTGGAGTCGATCCCGGGCGCGCTGGCCCGGCTGGGCACCCGCAGGCCCGGCTCCGACGACGACTTCGACATCCACCAGCCGACGTTCGACGTGGACGAGCGCGCGATCGGGGTGGGCGTCCGGCTCATGGTGGCCACGGCGCTCACCGCCATGGGCGGGGGCGGCTCGCCCGCGCCGCAGCCACTGCCGGGGGCCGCGCACGCCTGACCCGGCCCACCCGCTCCAGGGCCAAGGGCGTCTTCGGGCCGGACCATGAGCGAAGCGCTGCACCTACAGTAGAGCGGAGGCACCGAGCGCCACCGTGGTGCTCGCCGGTCGTCTTTGGGAGTGCATCCGAATGCAGGGTCAGGGTCCGCAGCTGCCAGGCGCCGAGGCCGGGCAGCAGGTCGGCCAGGCCGCGCCGCCGCAGGCCGCCGTCCCGGGCATGCCGCCGCAGGCCGTCCCCCCGGGCGTGCCGCTACTTACCGAGGAGAAGATGTTCCGGCTGCCGGGTGCGGTCGTGGCCTGGTGGGCCTGGGTCATCTTCGCCGTGGCCTGCCTGGCCGACGTCGCCGTCACCGGCCGCAACCACACGGCCGTCGAGATCGCCGCCGCCCTGGTCCTCGTCACCGGCCTGCTCTACGCCTGCGCGCTGCGGCCCCGCGTGATCGCCGACTCCTCCGGCATCACCGTGATGAATCCGCTCCGCGACCACAAGATCCCGTGGGGCTCGGTGTCCGCCGTGGACCTGAAGGAGTCGGTCCAGGTGCACTGCGTCAAGGAGCCCGGCGCCAAGCGCGGGAAGATCGTGCACAGCTGGGCGCTGTACGCCCAGCGCCGCAACAGGCTCCGCGCCGAGCTCATCAGCCAGGGCGACCGCAGGCGAGTGCCGCGCACCTCTCTCGGCGCCAGCGAGCGGGCGACCGAGGCGGAGAAGATCTCGCGGCAGCCCGCGGCCCAGATCATGGCCTCGCAGCTGGACGAGCTGGCCAGGGACGCGCGGGCCCGCGGCGCCGCCGCGGGCCCGCGCGTGGTCAGCTGGGCCTGGCCCGCCGCCGCCGCGATCCTGGCCCCGGCCATCCTCCTGGTGCTGGTCATCACCGTGTTCCGCTGACACGCGCCAGCGGCGGAGCCCGCCCGGCCGGTCAGGCGCAGGGGCGCTCGCGCAGGGACGCCACGTAATCGTCCGGGGCGCCGGCCGCCTCGGCGGCGTCGGCCATGATGCCCAGGTAGCGCGCGGCGGGCAGCCCGCCCTCGTAGGCGTTCAGCACGTAGAGCCAGGCCAGCACGTCGCCGTCGAGGGTCTCCACCCGGACCTTGGCCTTGCGGTAGTAACCGAGGCTCGCGCCGTCCCACTGGTCCAGCTCTTCTTCGTCCGAGGCCGACAGGTCGTAGAGCACCACGAAGACGCGCTGCCCCTCTTCCTCCACGACGGTGGCCATCGCTCCTTCCCAGCCGATGTCCTCGCCGCCGAAGGCCAGCCGCCAGCCCTCCAGCCAGCCGCTGCCGCGCTGCGGCGAGTGCGGGCAGCGCTCGGCCATCTGGGCCGGATCCATGTTGCTGCCATAGGCCGCGTACAACGCCACGGATGACTAGCGTACGAGCCCGGGCGGTTCCGTGCGACGATGTCCGCGCGGGTTCACGGCGGCCGGACCGTGGCGGGCGCCCGGCACCACGCTCCGAGGCGATGCGCCAGAATGGTGCCCCGTGAGTGAGCCGCGCATGAGGATCGTGATCATCGGCGGCGGGCCCGGCGGGTACGAGGCGGCGCTGGTGGCCGCCCAGCTCGGCGCCCAGGTCACGGTCGTGGACCGGGACGGGCTGGGCGGTGCCTGCGTGCTCACCGACTGCGTGCCGTCCAAAACGCTGATCGCCACCTCGGACATGATGGCCGCGCTGGACGGCGCCGCCGCCCTCGGACTGCGCCCCGACCCGGCCCCGGGATCGGGACCTGGACCCGGACTCGCCCGACCCGAACCCGACCTGCCCGGACCCGTGACCGCGACCGGGATGGCCGCGATGACCCGGACGCACCTGGCCACCGTGGACGCGCCGCGGCTGTACTCCCGGGTTCGCGCCCTGGCTCGGGCGCAGTCCGATGACGTAACCGCGCGGCTGGCGGCCGAGGGGGTTGAGGTTGTGCCAGGGACCGGCCGGCTGGACGACTCCCGGACGGTCGCGGCCGGGGATGCCCGCCTCAGCGCGGACGTCGTGCTGGTGGCGACGGGGGCTCGGCCGCGCGAGCTGCCAGGGACGGTGCCCGACGGGGAGCGCCTGCTGACCTGCCGGCAGCTCTACGACCTGCCCGAGCTGCCCGACGAGCTGATCGTGGTCGGCTCCGGGGTGACCGGCGCGGAGTTCGCCGGCGCCTACCAGGCCCTGGGCTCGCAGGTCACCCTGGTCTCCTCGCGCGACCGGGTGCTCCCGCACGAGGACGCCGACGCGGCCGTGGTGGTCGAAGAGGTCTTCCGGCGGCGCGGCATGACCGTGCTCGGGCGGTCCCGGGCGGTGGCGGCCCGGCGGGCCGGCGCCGGCGTGGAGGTGCTGCTGAAGGACGGCCGGACGGTCCGGGGCTCGCACTGCCTGCTCACGGTCGGGATGGTGCCCAACACCGGCGGGATCGGCCTGGAGCAGGCCGGGATCACCCTGGACGACCGGGGGTTCATACCGGTCGACCGGGTATCGCGGACCCAGGCGCCCGGCGTCTACGCGGCCGGGGACTGCACCGGCGTCCAGATGCTCGCCTCGGTCGCGGCCATGCAGGGCCGGATCGCGATGTGGCACGCGCTCGGCGAGGCGGTGCAGCCGCTGCGGCTCAGTCACGTGGCCGCGACCATCTTCACCGAGCCGGAGATCGCCACCGTCGGGGTGTCTCAGCAGGCGGTGACGACGGGCCAGGTGGACGCGCGGGTGGTCAAGCTCCCGCTGGCCACCAACGCCCGGGCGAAGATGGAGGGCTTCCGCGATGGCTTCGTGAAGCTGTTCGCGCACCGCAGCAGCGCGATCGTGCTCGGCGGCGTGGTGGTGGCGCCGCGGGCCAGCGAGCTGATCCTGGGCGTCTCGCTGGCCGTCGAGCAGAACCTCACGGTGGACCAGATCGCGCACACCTTCGCCGTGTACCCCAGCCTGTCCGGCAGCCTGACCGAGGCCGCGCGCCGCCTCATGCAACCAGGCGACTAATGGGCTGGATGGCCCGGGTCTAATGGGCTGGATGGCCCAGGTCCGGGTCGTCGGGGACGTCCAGGCCGTGCTGGCGCAGCCGGTTAGCGCGCAGGTCGTCGGCGTAGGCGGCGACGCTGAAGATGCTCCCGGACAAGATCAGCGCCACCATGGTCAGGCCGAGCCACAGCGGGGCGGGCAGCAGCGTGGTCAGCACCACCACTAGCACCACGCAGATCGGGACGATGACCGCCAGATGCCGGCGCACGGTGCGAAACCGCCAGCCGGCATCGGTCAGCTCGTGCCTGACCCAGTCCCGGTTCTCCGGCGGCAGCCGGAACCCCACCGCGAACCGAAGCCAGCGGAACACTCCGGGGTCGCCGGGCAGGCGCGTCACGTTCTCAGCCTTGCAGCCGGCAGATGATCTCGCCGGCCGGCACCGTCTGGCCGACCCGAACCGCCAGCCCGGTCACGACGCCGTCCTTGTCCGCGGTCAGCGGCTGCTCCATCTTCATGGCCTCGAGGACCACGACCGTGTCGCCCGCCGCCACCTGCTGGCCGTCCTCGGCGACGATCTTCACGATCGTGCCCTGCATCGGGCTGACCAGCTCGTCACCGGTGGCCTTACCGCCGTGGCCGCCTCCACCACGGCTGCCTCCACCACGGCTGCCTCCACCACGGGCGCCTCCACCACGGGCCTCGCGCCCGCCGTCGGCCCTGGCGCGGGTCGTGGCCGGCCCGG
>JASIJN010000063.1 GCA_030050125.1 Streptosporangiaceae bacterium
GGCGGCGGGCCGCACGCCGACCGCGAGCACGTCGTGACCGCCATCATGCCCCAGCGCACCGCGCTGCTCGCCGCTCTCGTCGCGGAGCTCCTGGCATGACCGGGCCCTTGGCCGAGCTGCCCGCCCGGAGGCGAGTCGTAGATACGGCGTGGAGCCGAGCCGAAGCCGCAGCCGCCGCCAGCGGGGTGACAATCAGGGAACTGACGCAGATGCGCGACCTGCTGCGCGCGTACGCGCTGGTCGACGAGATCTGGCACCCGAATCCCAGGAATCCTCCGGTAACCGCCGAGCTGCTGCGCGCGTTCGCCCACACGGGCAACTACGTGGCCGGCGCGTTCGCGGGTGATGAGATGGTGGGCACGTGCGCGGGCTTTTTCAGCGCCCCCGCCGAGCACGCGATGCACTCGCACATCGCCGGCGTGTCCCAGCGGCTGACCGCCAAGCACGTGGGCTTCGCACTCAAGCTGCATCAGCGGGCGTGGGCCCTGTCTCGCGACGTCACGACGATCACCTGGACGTTCGATCCGCTGGTCTGCCGCAACGCATACTTCAACATCGCGAAGCTCGCGGCCTTGCCCGTCGAGTACCTGCCCGACTTCTACGGCCAGATGGATGACGTCATCAACGCGGGCGACGACAGCGACCGGCTGCTCGTGAACTGGCCGCTCACCGCCGACTCGGTGGATGGCGCCTGGCAGGGGGCCGATTCACGTGCGGACGCGGCCCGCCTGCGTGCGGCCGGGGCCGCGGTGGCCCTCGACATCGGCCCAGACGGGCGGCCCGTGACCGGCGGCGCTGACCCCGGGGCCGCCACCGTCCTGGTCCGGGTGCCGTCGGACATCGAAGCCATGCGCCGTCACGACCCGGCGGCCGCGCGGCAATGGCGGCGCGCCCTGCGCCAGGCGCTCGGCGGCCTGATGACCGAGGGCGGCCAGGTGACCGGCTTCGATCGGTCTGGCTGGTATGTCGTGCAGCGCGCCGCGCGACGCTCTCACAACAGAAAGGCACAGCCATGAAGATCACCGGGATCGAGCTTCGCCGGGTGGCCATGCCACTGGTCGCGCCGTTCCGCACCTCCTTCGGGACCGAGACCACCCGTGACATCCTGCTCGTCCGCGTGGTCACCCCGGACGCCGAAGGCTGGGCCGAGTGCGTCGCGCTGAGCGACCCGCTCTACAGCCCCGAGTACGTCGACGGCGCGGCCGACGTGCTGACCCGGTTCCTGATCCCCGCGGTCATCGCTCTCGACAACGCCGACGCGAGCACCGTGGGACCGGTGCTCAGCCGTTTCAAGGGCCACCTGATGGCCAAGGCCGCGCTGGAGACCGCCGTGCTGGACGCCGAGCTGCGGGCGGTCGGCCTGCCGCTGGCCCGCTACCTGGGCGCGACCAGGGCACGGGTCCCCTGCGGCGTCTCCGTGGGCATCATGGAGTCGGTGCCGCACCTGCTCGAGGCCGTGGCCGGCTACCTGGCCGAGGGCTACCAGCGGATCAAGCTGAAGATCGAGCAGGGCTGGGACGTCGAGCCGGTCCGGGCGGTTCGCGAGCAGTTCGGCGACATCCTGCTGCAGGTGGACGCGAACGCCGCCTACACCCTGGCCGAGGCCCGCCAGCTGGCCGCCCTGGACCCCTTCAACCTGCTGCTCATCGAGCAGCCGCTGGCCGAGGACGACGTGCGCGGCCACGCCGAGCTGGCGCGCATGCTGCGCACCCCGATCTGCCTGGACGAGTCGATCACCTCGGCCCGGGCGGCGGCCGACGCGATCGCGCTGGGCGCGTGCCAGATCGTCAACATCAAGCCGGGCCGGGTCGGCGGCTACCTGGAGGCCCGGCGGGTGCACGACGTCTGCGCCGCGCACGGCGTCCCGGTCTGGTGTGGCGGAATGCTGGAAACCGGCATCGGCCGGGCGGCCAACCTGGCGCTGGCTGCCCTGCCCGGGTTCGTCTTCCCCGGGGATACCTCCGGGTCCGCCCGTTACTACCATCAGGACATCACCCCTCCCTTCGTGCTGTCGGACGGCCACCTGCCGGTGCCCGTCGGCCCGGGCATCGGCGTCGAGCCCATTCCCGACGTGCTGGACTCGGTCACCACGAGCAGGCAGTGGCTGTCGAGCAGCACCGGATGAGTCCGCGGCGCTTTGCTGGCTGTTTACTCCGGTAGGGGTCTACGATCCGGGTTGAGGGAGAAGATGGTCAGCAAGCGGCGTCGGCTCGACCCTGTAGGGCCGTTTGGCAATCCAGACGGCTCACGAGCCGACATCGAGGACCTGATCAGCGAGTTCGTCGACTTCGGCGGCGATCCGGCCTACGGTCACCTCGCGACCCGCGCCAACGACTCCATGGTGCGGGTCATCGTGGGAAAGCTCGGCGCTGGTAAGACGGTCTACCTGCGGCGTCTTCAGGATTTCCAGGCACATCAGGACTCCGTCTACGCCGATGTGCCGCAGCAGAGCCTACCGAAGACCGAAGTCGTGGTGAAGGCTTGCCAGTGGTTCTCCGACCGTGTCCTGGTCGAGAAGTGGATGCAGATCTGGGGGCGCGCGATCGTGCGGTCGCTGGTCTCCCATGTGCTGCGCCGTCCCGAACTGCGCCAGCAGTTGCGCGACGAGCAGGTCCACGAGATCGAGCACTCGTACGCGCGGCTGCTCGACGACTTCCGCCGGCCCCGCTCGATCTACAGCGAGGTACGCGACATCATCAACCAGCGGCAGACCGCCCACCAGCTGTCCACGTATCTCGACGACCCGCTCTGGGACGACCTCGAGGATCTGCTCGGTGAGGTCATCGGCCAGTGCAAGCCGGTCTATTTCTACCTCGACGCGCTGGACGAGGAGTTCAGCCACGCTCCGATGTACTGGCTGAGGTGCCAGGAGGGGTTGTTCTACGAGGTCATGCGGCTGCTCCGGGACCACAGGCTGGGCGGCCGCCTGCACATCGTCATCTGCATCCGCGACATCGTCATGTCGTCGGTGTACCGGTCGGAACACGCTCCCCGGTATTACAACGAACCGCATATTCGCGTCCTGACCTGGGACCGAAGCTCGCTGCTCTATCTGCTTCAGCAAAAGCTTCGCCGGCTGCCGCCGTCACTGTTAATGCGGCGCCCGGCCACCGGCGCCCCCACGATCCGCGACTGGCTCGGCGTCAACGGCCACTGGCCGGGACCCGACGGCGACGGAACCATCGAGGACTACCTGCTCAGCCACACCAGGCTGATCCCGCGTGACATCATCTCGCTCGGCAATGAGCTGAACGAGGAGGTCCTGCGGCAGAAGCAGGCCGGCCACGAGGGCCTGCCGCCGGCGGCTCTCCAGGGGGTGGTTCAGCGCTGCGCCAAGCGGTTCGGCGACTCCCAGCTTGCGCAGTGCGCCAACCAGATCTCGTCGGACCTGATGCCGAAGAACGCGGCCCTGCACAACTATTCCGAGCTTTTCACGAGCACCCAGGCCTACATCAGCGGCGTGCAGGAGGACGTCCGTTCCTTCGTCAGGATGATCGGCGTCGACCGGTTCCCGCGCGCCGATCTGGAGGCACTGGGAGAAGTGGCGGATCAGCACTTCGAGCAGGCCACGGACCTGGCCTCCGTCCTGTGGCAGAACGGCCTGCTCGGGTACGTCGACGAGGTCGGGCGGCGCCGCTTTTACTCCATGGGCGATGTCGAGGAGTTTCACTTCCCGCCGGACGTGGGCACGTACGTGCTGCACCCGTGCCTGGTCCATGCCGTCGGCGGAATCCAGCATGTGCGGTCGGGCTCGGCTCGAGCCGGACATACCCGGCGCATCAGCCAGCCCAGATCTCCCAAGCGCCAGGCTCTCCCCGAGGCATCGGCCGCTGCGCGCCCCTCGGCCGGCACCGCGGCGCTCCCCGAACCTGACCCGGCAGAGGTGCGATCCTCGACCGGGTCCAAGGCTGCCGACTACGCCGTCGGCGACCTCCTCGAGGGCCGCTTCGAGATCCTGGACGTGCTGGGACAGGGCGGCTTTTCAAAGGTCTATCGCGTGCGCGATGACGTCGAGGGCGAGGAACGGGCGCTCAAGCTCTTCGACAACGCCGCCGGGTACGAGGCGGTGCGCCGCGAAATCGGCGCCCTGCGGACGATCCATCATCCCAACGTGATCGAGGTCTTCTGGGCGGGCAAGACCACGGTCGGCGACTGGTATCTCATCACCGAGTTCGTTGACGGGGAATCGCTCGATGCGTTTGTCAATGGATCCAGGCGCCTTCGCGATCGGGAGGCGGTAGACGTCGCCCTCGATCTGCTGGGCGCGCTCGTGGCTTTTCATCCTGATTCGGCGCGCCT
>JASIJN010000515.1 GCA_030050125.1 Streptosporangiaceae bacterium
CCGCCCCCTCCCGGCGGCCCGGGAGCCTACGAACCCCCGCCCCCTCCCCCGCCGGGCGGCTCTGGGCCGGGGTAGCGGGGCGGCCGTCCGGGCCGGGGCAGCCGCGCGCTCCGGCCCGGACGGGACCACATGCTACGGAAGAGGGGGAGGCTGGCCGGCCTCGGCGATCTGCGCGGCCAGCCGGGATGGCCCGGTGATCACCAGGGCCCGGGCCGGCTCATCGCTGGTCACCGCGAAGCCGTGGCAGCAGTCGCGGGGCATGAACACGAAGCTGCCCGCTGTGGCGATCCAGCCGTCGTCGCCACAGAAGCCGGTGAGCTCGCCGGCCAGGACGTAGAACATCTCGTCCTCGCCCTCGTGCACGTGCGGCGGCACCACCAGGCCCGCCGGGTAGCCCGACTCCATCACGCCCAGCTGGCCGCGTGTGTGCGCCGCCGATGCCTTGATCACGACCGTGGCCCCGTGGAACCCGTAGGCCGGGCCCTCCTGCGAGCCAAGCACGAACCCGGACATCCGCTCCCCCTTGCCCGACGCCTACGCCGAGCGTACTGCCGGTCCGCGGGCGGGCCGGCGGGGCCCGGGCCGGGGCACGAGCAGGAGATCAGGGGATCAGCACAACGCGCCGGTACGGAGGCTGCCCGCACCGCGACCATCCGTCGGCGGCCCGGGTGAGCGGCATGGTCTGGCGATCGGCGGTCAGGCGCCCCGCCGCCGCGTGGGCCAGGATCTGCCCCAGCGCGGCGGCCTTCTGCTCCTGGCTGAGCGCGTTGTTGGTGTAGCCGAGGACGGACAGCACGCCGCCGCGCACGGCGGCCGACCCGAAGGCGGCCAGGGGCCCGGCCGCTGATCCGAGGTTGACCAGCCGGCCGTGCGGGGCCAGGACGCCGAGCGCGGCCTCGGCGGGCCGTCCCCAGACCGGGTCCAGCACCAGGTCGGCCCGGCCGGCCGTGGCCTCGGCCAGCCGGGTCCTGATCGTGTCCGCGTCGTCCCCCGACAGGTCGGCGACGGCATCGGCGCCCAGTTCGGCCGCCCGGGCCCGGCCCTGCGGGTCGCGGCAGGCGGCCACCACCCGTGCGGCGCCGTGCAGTCGCGCCACCTGAATGCCGACCTGGCCGACCGCGCCGCTGGCCCCGAGTATCAGCACGTGGTCGCCCGGACGCAGTCCGCCTCGCCAGGTCAGCGCCATCCACGCCGCGACCGCGGACAGCCCGAGCGCCGCGGCGAGGTCGTCGCTCACCCCGTCGGGCAGCGGCACGATCCCGGCCTCGTCCGCGACGCACAGTTCGGCCATGGCGCCGTCGCCCGGCCGCATCCCCGCGTCACAGCTGAACCAGGCCCGCTGACCCGGTCGCAGCCCGGAAGCCTCCTCGATCACCCCGACGCCCTGGACGCCCGGCGCGTAGGGCAGCGCGGGCGCGCCGAAATACGACGTCCCGGAGGCGCACAGCAGGTCGAGCGGGCTGATCGGGGCCGCCGTCACCCGGATCAGCGCCTGGCCCTCCGCGCGGAGCGGCGCCGGGTGCGACCCGAACTCCGGAGCTGCGCCGTGACGGCGGAGAACCGCTGCCCGCATGCGCCGCGTGCCTCCTCCCGCGTGGCCGGCCCCCTGCGGGCCGGCCATGGCGCCCGTCATCAGGACTGCGCGCCCGCGTCCTCGGTATAGGTGTAGGTGTACGGGTTGTCCAGGACCCTGGTCTCGGGGATCTCCGGGTGCATGCCCTCGTTCCAGGCCTCCGGCCCGAGGACGCCGCGCAGGTAGTCGACCGTCTGCCCGACCACCTCGCGTGCCCTGGCCAGGTCCACGCCCACCAGCGCGTGGTCGTACTTCACGACCCGGCCGTTCACCACCACCGTGTGCACGTCGCCGCGCTGGGCCTGGAAGACGACGTGCCCGTAGGGGTGCAGCAGCGGGAACATCACCGGCGAGGCGTCGTTCTTGATCAGCACCACGTCGGCCTTCGTGCCCGGCTTCAGGCTGCCCACCACCGAGTCCAGCCCGAGCGCCCGGGCCCCGCCCCGGGTCGCCCAGTCCACCACCTGCTCGGCGCGCAGCTTGTGGTGGGTGACGGTCTCGTCCCTGCTGTGCGCCTCCAGGTGCTCGCGGGCCCGGTCCGCGCTGAGCGTGGCCCGCATGGCCGAGAACAGGTCGGCGCTCCACCAGACGCTGGTGTCCATGGACAGCGACACGTCGATGCCGTGCTCGCGCAGCTTCCAGGTGGGCGGGTAGCCCTGCCCGGCGCTCTGCTCGCTCTCGGTGGACAGCGAGACCGATCCGCCGGTCGCCGCGATCCGGTGGTAGGAATCCGGCGACAGGCTGGCCGAGTGCACGTAGATCGTGCCCGGGGTCATGAACCCGTGCTCGTGCATGAGCCTGATGCCCTCGTCGGTGGTCACCTTCCACACCCCGGCGTGCGTGGTCACCGGCACGCCCAGGTCCCTGGCCACCTCGAACGCCGCCTTCTCCGGGAAGTCCGGGCTGGCCGGCGGCACGTCGAAGGCCATCTGGAAGCCGAGCATGTCGCTGCCGCCGCCGAAGTGGCGGCCGACGAAGTCGCGGAACTCCGGGGTGGCCGACCACTCCCACGGGGCCTGCTGGATGTTGCCGTAGGCCAGGACGAACCGGCCGGGAACCGCCCGGAGCGCGTCCAGGGCCGCCTCCGCGTGCTCGGTCGTCTGCAGGTTGTGCGACCAGTCCACGGTGGTGGTGACGCCGGCGTCGATCGCCTCGATCGCGCTGAGCAGGTTGCCCGCGTAGATGTCCTGCGGCCGGAATGACTTGCCCCACTGCAGGTAGTTCCACACGAAGTACTGGGTCAGCGTCCAGTCGGCGCCGTAGCCCCGCATCGCGGTCTGCCACATGTGCCGGTGCGTGTCGATCATGCCCGGCATCACGATGCCGCCGGTCGCGTCGATCTCGGCCGTGCCCTCGGGCACCTCGAGGCGCGGGCCCACCGCGGCGATGCGCTCGCCGCTGATCAGGACGTCGCCGCCGGACAGCACGTGATGGCCGTCATCCATGGTCAGTACGGTGGCGTTCCGGAACACCACCGGTCGGCCCGGGGTCAGGTCGGCGGCACTCGGGCTGGCCGCGGGCGCGCCCCGCGTGCCTGTCGTATTATCGGCGCCCGGCGTGGCTGTCATGTTTCCCTCCGCTAGCTCGCAGGCAGATATCGGCGATGCGGACGCTCGTCCGTCTCACGGCTGGACCCAGCCTGTCCGGAAGCGTCGCGGCTTTCGTGATCGGTTGTCAAGGCCCGGCCCGCGCCCCGGCGGCGACCGGTCCGGCGGGGCCTGTCCGCATCGCGGTCGGGCCCGGCCAGCGGCCGGGGACCGGCTACTTGCCGCCGAGCAGGCTCAGCACGGGCTTGCCGAACGGCAACGGCTTGCCGCCCACCGACACGATCGCCGTGCCCAGGTACC
This sequence comes from Streptosporangiaceae bacterium, assembly GCA_030050125.1. The sequence continues at coordinate 3,421 of JASIJN010000515.1, forward strand.
CGTAGTACCCGAGGGCCGCGAACACCAGCACGAACACCCCGCCCACGCGTTCGGTTCCGGTGGAGGACTGCAGCACGCCGATGGTGATCAGCGTGACACCGACCACCCCGGCCCCCAGGATCAGCGAGAACAGCAGCGGGATACGGAGGCTGACCAGGAACAGCATGAAGATCACGATGTCCCAGGAGATCAGGAACTCCCCGATGGTGTGCAGGATGCTGGCAGGCGGGATCCCGTACCAGTTGTGGGTGAGCCCGAGCACCAGCGCGGCGTAGCTGATCCAGAAGCACGCGAACGCGCCCAGCACGGTGGCCACGAAGGTCTGGCCGAGCGCCACCGCCCACACCGTGGTCACCAGCAGGCCAAGGCCGGTGGCCGCGTAGACGATCGGCATGATCGTGTTGCCCTGGACCGCCAGCGGCACGTAGCCGAGCAGCGAGATGCCCAGAACGGTGCTGCCGAGCGCGAAGACCAGCAGCCCGAGCGGGACCGGGTCGCCGGCCGGCGGCGCGGCCACCATCTCCTCCGCGGGCGCGGGAGGCGCCTCGGGGATCTTCTCGTCGCTGGTGTCTGCCTGAACTTCTGTCACCGGAGCCTCCTCATGTGGTGGCACATCGCCAGGGAACGGGACCATCGCGGCCAGCCGTGACCGCGATGCGGACAAAGACTCGCATAGTGAACGCGCACAGCATTTCTCTCCGCCATACGGAAGTCAATAGCCCTGCCGCACCGCGAGAAGCTGGCTCATGGGACCGCCGTACCGGTTGCGCAAATGGGTGTCCGCGATGCGGCCAGAAAACGGCCGTCACGATACAGTCGGTGTCGGCTAGCGAGAGGAGGGCCATGGCCCGCCGTGATAGCAGTCCGGACTTCATCGAGGCACTGGCCCGCGGCCTCGATGTGCTCCGCGCGTTCGAGCCGCGCCAGCCCGTCATGTCCCTGGCCGCCGTGGCCGCCGCCGCCGGGCTGCCCCGGCCCACCGCGCGGCGGGTGCTGCTCACCCTGGAACGCCTGGGCTACGTGCGCGTCGCCGAGCCGGGCGGCTTCGAGCTGACGCCGCGGGTGCTGGAACTCGGCACCAGCTACGTGCTGTCGCGCGGCCTGTGGGAGGTGGCCCGGCCGCACATGGAGCGGCTGGTCGCGCGCACCCACGAGTCGTCGTCCATCGCCCAGCTCGACGGCTCCGACATCGTCTACGTGGCCAGGGTCGCCGTCCCGAAGATCATCGCGCTGGCGGTGACCATCGGCACCAGGTTCCCGGCCATGCAGACCTCGCTGGGCAAGGTCATGCTCGCGGCGCTGCCCCCGGACGAGGCCGAGCGGGTGCTGGCCGAGCCGAGCCGGTCCGGGATCACCGCACGCTGGCAGCCGGACGCCGCGGAGCGCGCCGCGGCCCTGCGCGAGGTGCGGGCGCGGGGCTGGGCGCTCACCGACGAGCAGCTCGCGCTGGGGATCCGCTCCGTGGCCGCCCCGCTGCGCGACGGCGACGGGCGGGTCATCGCCGCTATGAACGTCACGGTGCACGCCGCGGAGACCCCGGTCGAGACGCTGACCGGGGAGTACCTGCCGCTGCTGCTGCAGACCGCCGGGGCGGTCAGCGCGGACTGGGCCGCGTGCCATGCCGCGCCCCAGATCATGGTGGCCCAGGCCACGTCCTGACTGCTTGACAGGGGTCTGGACGTCCGCCCAGACTGCAGATCGTCGGACAATCGTCCGGCTTCCGGACAGGAGAGTGCGCGTGGCCACGATCGCCGCGATCATCGCGTCCACCCACCACCCCTTCTTCCTCCGGGCCAGTACGGCCTCCGGCGAGGACCGGCCGCCGTTCGCCGACGAGTGGGTGGCCAAGATCGAGGCCTTCCGCGAGACCCTGACCCGGGCCCGGCCCGACGTGCTCGTCATGGTCGGCAGCGATCATTTCCACCAGCTGTGGCTGGACAACATGCCCCAGTTCCTGGTGGGGAAGGCCCCGTTCTACGACGCGAACTACTACAACGAGGAGCGGGAGTTCGGGCTGCCCAGGATGAGGCTGCGCGGCGACGAGGACCTGTCGGCGCACCTGCTGCGCGGCGGCATCGACGCCGGCTTCGACCTGGCCTTCAGCAACGAGCTGCGGGTCGACCACAGCATCACCTGCCCGATCATCACCCTGCGGCCGCAGGCGGACCTGCCGATCGTGCCGGTGTACACCAATATCTTCGCCCCGCCGATGCCGCAGCCCAAGAGGTTCGTGGAGCTCGGCCAGGCCATCCGGGCCCTGGTGCAGAGCTGGCCGAGCGACCAGCGGGTGGCGATCATCGGCACCGGCCACCTGTCGCTGGAGCTGGGCGGGCCGCGGCAGTTCGGCCCGCACGGCCCCGACCCGGAGTTCGACCGCAAGGCCGTGGCCTGGATCGCCTCGTCCGACCTGGACGCCGCCCTGGACGAGGTCAGCCTGGACAGCCTGTGGCAGCCCGGGAACGCCACCCACGGGTTCATGGACTTCATGCT
>JASIJN010000516.1 GCA_030050125.1 Streptosporangiaceae bacterium
GCTCACGTGGTGCTGGCCGCCCGTGATCGCCCGGCCCTCGACGGCGTGGCAGGCCGGATCGAGGACGCGGGCGGCCGGGCCACGCCCGTGGCGACGGACGTAGGCGACGAGGCCGCGGTCGGGCGCCTGTTCGCGAGGGTCAGCGAGATCGGCCCGCTCGGCGCGCTGGTGTGCGCGGCCGGGGTGCTGACGCCCGCGCCGTTCGCGGGAACCACGCCGGCCATGTGGGCGCAGACGCTCGGGGTCAACCTGACCGGCGCGTTCCTGTGCTGTCGCGCGGCCTTCACCGCCATGGCTGCCGCCGGCGGAGGCCGGATCCTCACCATCGGGTCGCTGTCCGGCGTGTACGCGACCGAGAAGTTCCCCGGGCTGGCCGCGTACAACGTCTCCAAGTACGGGGTCATCGGCCTCACCGAGGCGATCGCCGTCGAGGGCAGGCCGCACGGCATCAGCGCCATCTGCCTGAGCCCGGGCGCCGTCGACACCGAGATGCTGCGCCGGGCCAATCCGGCGCTGCGTCCCGGCCTGACCCCGGACGACGTCGCCGCGCTGATCGTCGTGCTGCTGGACAGCCGGCTGGCCCCGGCCAGCGGGGCGAACATCCCGCTGTTCTCGAATGCCTGAGACGGCGCCGCGGCCGGGCCACCCCGTTACGAGCCGTCGGCGGGCAGGCCGAACGCGGCGGGGTGCAGCCACCGGGCGATGGCGGCGACGGCCTCGGCGTTGCGCGGGCTGGGGGTGACCTCGTCGTAGCTCAGCGGCAGGAAGCAGCGGTTCTTTACGGCGGGGAGGTTCTTGGAGGCGGAGAAGGTCTCCAGGAACTGCTCTTTCTGCGCGACGGTCGGGGTGCCGTAGTCGTTGATGATGATGCATTGCGGTTTCGCGGCGACGACCTGTTCCCAGGAGACCGAGGTCCAGCTCTGCTTCAGCGAGGCGAAGACGTTGGTCCCGCCGCCCAGGCTGATCAGGGCGGTCGGCATGGCCAGCCCGGGGCCGGTGAACGGCGCGGCCTGGCCGCTGTCGTAGTCGAAGACCGTGACCGGCTTGAGACCGGCTATCTTGGCGCGGGCGGCGGCAATCTGGGCCTGCATCCCGGCGATGACCTTCTGCGCCCGGGCCCGCACGTTGAAGATGGCGCCGAGGTTGCGCAGGTCCTGGTAGGTGTCGTTGATGCTCACGGAGTTCGTGCCCGGCTGGACGTGGGCGCAGGACTCGGTGAGCACCAGGGTCTTGATCCCGAACTTCGCAAAGTAGGCCGGGGTGAGGTTGGTGCCCACCTCCAGGCCGTAATTCCAGCCCGCGAACAGGAAATCCGGATGCAGCCCCACCAGCTGTTCCAGCGTGAAGTAGTTGTCGGGTGACACGTCGCGGACCTTTTTGAATCCGGCCTGGTATTCCGCTGGTATCGCCGGCCCATCGACCGGGCCGTCGCCCACCGCGCCGAAGTCGCCCACCATGCGCGGTTCCAGTCCGAGGGCCAGCATGTCCTCGGTGGTGTTGATGTCGTTGGATACCGCCCGGGACGGCTCACGGTCGAAGGTCACCGGCACGCCGCAGCTGCTGACGGTGACCGGGTATCCGCTGCCGGATTTCGCCGAGTTCGAGGCGGGCGGTGCGGAGCTGCCGCAGGCGGCCAGCCCGCCGGCGGCGGCCACCAGGGCCGCGGATAGCGCCAGGGCGAGCCAGGCGTGCCGCCGGGCCGACCGCCGAAAGCCGTCGTCGTGATGCACTGGAATCCCTTTCGGTTACGCCGACGTATCCGGCGGCGCGGATGGGCGCGCCGAGCTGCCGTCGGCAGGGTGATCTCGGGTAACGGGCCGGATGCGTCGCGGGATCAGATGCGGCGACCCGGTGTCGGGGTGGTCGATGACCAGGACGTCCGCGCCATAGGCGTTCCGGATCGTCTCGGGTGTCAGCACAGCGCCTGGCGGTCCCGCGGTCACCATCTGGCCCGCGGACAGCACGTGGATGGTGTGGCAGAACAGCGCGGCCAGGCTCAGGTCGTGCAGCGCCGCGAGCACGGTGACGCCCAGCCCGGCGACCACCTCGAGGATCTCAACCTGGTGATGGATGTCGAGGTGGTTGGTGGGTTCGTCGAGGATGAGATGGTCGGCCTCCTGGGCCAGCGCCCTGGCGATCAGGACCAGCTGCTTTTCGCCGCCGGACAGGGTGTTGAAGCGGCGATGGGCCAGGATCTCGCAGCCGACGCGCTCGATCGCCTGGCCGACGATGGCGCGGTCGGCGACGGTGTCGCGGTCGAACGATCGCTTGTGCGGGGTCCGGCCGATCATCACCATCTCCCGGACGGTGAAGTCGAACTCGCTGGTGGACTCCTGCGTGACCACGGCGATGCGGCGCGCGGCGTCCTTGGGGCGAAGCGCCAGCAGGTCGGTTCCGTCCAGCAGGACCTGCCCGGCGGACGGCGCGTGCACCCGGTAGATCGTCTTGAGGATCGTCGACTTCCCGCTCCCGTTCGGGCCGACCAGCCCGGCGAATTCGCCCTCGCGGACGGCCAGGTCGATTCCGGTGACGATGCGCCGCCCGCCGATGTCGACCGACAGCCGGTCCAGGCGCAGGCTCACTGCGTCGCGCCGTACAGGTAGGGCCGGCGGCGGATGAGGACGATCAGGGTGGGCGCGCCGATAAACGCGGTGATCACCCCGATCGGCATCTCCTGCGGGGCGACGATCGTGCGGGCCAGCAGGTCACCCAGGACCATGAACGCGGCGCCGAACAGCACGCCCGTGGGCAGCACCCGGCGGTGATCGGAGCCGACCATGAGGCGGACGATGTGCGGCACGACCAGGCCGACGAACCCGATCACCCCGCTCACCGCGACCGCGACGCCGGCCATCAGCGAGGTGACCAGGAACAGGTTCCGGCGCAGCCGCCGCACGTCCACGCCCAGGGACGCGGCGGGCTCGGCGCCCATGGCCAGCGCGTTCAGCGTCCGGCCCTGCGCCATCAGGTAGACCATCGCCGCGGCCAGGGCCGCCGCCGGGATCGGCAGCTGGTTCCAGCTGGCCAGCCCGAACGACCCGAGCAGCCAGAACAGCACCGCCTGCGTGGCCTGTGGGTTCCCGCGGAAGATCAAGTAGCTGGTCATCGACTCGAACAGCGCCGACATCACGACGCCGCACAGGATCAGCTGGGTCGGAGCCAGCCCCGGGCCGGACCGGGACACCAGGAACACGGCGGTCATCGCGGCCAGCGCGCCCAGCACGCTGCCGACCGAGATCGCCCATGCGCCGAGGGAGGCGAACGCCCCCAGCAGCAGCACGGCGGTGGCGCCGACGCTGGCTCCCGACGACACGCCGAGCAGGAAGGGATCGGCCAGCGCGTTGCGCACCAGGACCTGGACGACCGAGCCCGCCGTGGTGAGCGCCGCGCCGACCACGGCCGCCAGCAGCACCCGGGGCAGCCGGATCTGCCAGACGATGATCCCGGCCACGGTGTTCTGCGGGTGACCGGCCAGGCCGCCCGCCACCACGTGCCAGACCGTGACCGGGCTGAGCGGGACCGACCCGATGCCCACGCCGAGCGTCATGATCACGACCAGCAGCACGGCGCAGGCCGCCAGCACGACCGGCAGCGGCGTGCGATCCCGTCGCCGGATTCCCGGCCGGGAGGACCCGAAGAGGAGCCGGCGGGCCGGCCGCCGGGCCCCGAGCTGGCCAGGCGCGGCAACTTCCGCGTCCGGCATGGCGCTGCCGCGATCGGCCTCGGGGTCCGCCGGGCCGGCCCGGTCGTCGTCGTGCACTCGCCCGTCCCCCTCATCTGCGGGAGGACGCACGAGCCGTCCTTCCTCCGAGGACCACTTCGCCGACGCAGACCAGGCGACCGGGCTCGCCCCCGAGGGGGACCACCGTTGCGGGACAGCGCCGGGATCTCACCGGACTTCGCTGGTTCTGCGTCTGCCTGGGCCGTTACCCGGCCCGGAGCAGCGACACTTTAAGCGGCGGGGCGTGACGGCGTCAAGCAGGGCCGCGATGCTGTCGCCGGCGCGCTGGTAGCGGACGACGCGCCCGTCGCGACCTGTGAGGGGTCCGCCGCGGGCGGGTACGCCCGCGGCGGACCTCGTTGTCACAGTGAGACCCGCCCGCTGCCGATGGCGCTGAGGACCTCTCCGCTCGGTGTCGCGGTCTGGGGATTCGCCGGGCACTTGCCGGCGTTCTTGGCGAAGGTCATCGCGTTGACGAGGGTAACGACGACCGCGCCATGGATGCCCCGGTAGGCGCCGGTGCCATGGGAGAGCCGGACGGGCGCCGTGCTCCGCAGCACGACCGAGCATCCGCCCCTGGCCGACGACACGGCCCTGACCCCGGCCAGCAGGGCCGCGATGTTCGCCTCGAAGGTGCCGCGGGTCAGCACGATCTTGTTGACGTTGCCGTGATCCAGGACGCTTACGTGATCGACCCCGTGATCTATGAACAAGCCGGTGAATACGTCGGTGTCGGTGGGGCCGGTGCCGCCGACCTCATAGAGGTGCACGACGCCGCCGTCAGTGGCAGCCCTGGCGCGGGCCGTGGCGGCCCCGGCGCTGGCAACGGCGCCGCCGCTGGCGAGCGCGAGCACACCCGCCGCTGCGATGAACGTGATCGCGGTTCTGGTTCTCCCGATCATGTGGAGGCCTTTCGTCCCGTCGGGGCGGCGCGCCGCCGCCCGGCTTCATCCGTGCGCTCGACGCTACGGACCGGGGCCATGAGCCGTCGTCCGGCGGCCGGGCGAATCTGCGCTGCTGATATCCGCCCGGAGTACTACGCGCCCCGGGCGTGGCGCGCCCGGGAGTGGGGCACGGGCGGGGACAAACGGTGGCGTACTGTGCGACCCAGCGACCGACCTCGTCTACGGCGAAGACGCCGAAGGGAATCGACGCATGGTGTGGCAGCAGGGACACTTAGCTGGCCCGACGGCGGCGGTGCCCTACGCCGGCTTCGGCCTGGACCGCGCCACCGGCAGGCGGGACGACCCCGCCTGGGTCGCGGCCCTGGCGGCCGGTGAGCGGGCCCGGATCTGGCCGCTGTGGCGCGATCTGTGCCTGGTGGCCGGGGATCCGCCGGCCCCCGTCGAACTGCCAGGTGCCGGCGATGCCGCGGAGCCGGACCGGCTGGTGCTGCTCGGGCTCGACGACGAGATCCCGGTCTTCGCGGTCGACCTCTCCGATCTGGCCCTGGAAGACGCGCTCGCGCGCACGGGAGCGGACGCCGCGACCGACATCCGGTCGCTGTTCGCCGGCCTGACCGCCGCGCAGGCCGGGGCACTGGCCTGCGCCCGCGGCGTGCTGCACTGGAACAGGCAGCAGCGTTACTGCGGCCGCTGCGGGTCGGCCACCCGGCCTCGAAACGCGGGTTACCTGCGCGCCTGCGCCAACGCCGGGTGCGGCGCGCTGCTGTTCCCGCGCATCGAGCCCGCGGTCATCACCCTCGTCGAGACGATCCGGCGGCCGCGTCGCTGCCTGCTCGCCCGGCACGTCGCCTCGCAGGCCGGCGGCTACTCGCTGCTGGCCGGCTTCGTCGAGATCGGTGAGTCGCTGGAGGACGCCGTACGGCGCGAGATCTTCGAGGAGGCCGGGGTCGCGCTGCGCGACGTCGGCTACGTCGGCTCGCAGCCGTGGCCGTTCCCGGCCGGGATCATGGTCGGGTTCCGCGCCACCGCCGCGGACGAGTCGCTGTCCGTCGACGGCAACGAGATCCGTGAAGCCCGCTGGTTCACCCGCGAGGAGCTTCGGGACTACGGCAAGGCGACGGGCAGGCCCGGGCGCGTCGACTCGATCGACCGGGTCATGCTCGAGGCCTGGCTCGAGGAGGGCACGACAGACGGCGAGGCGGCGTCGTCATGAAGCGGGAGCGCTGAGCGGGCCGCTGCTCGCCCTGGCCATGCGGGGGCCAGGATCTGTGGTAGCCAGCCCCTGTGTTAGACAGGACGGGGGAGGATCCGACGCGTGAGGGGGCACGCTCATGACCGTCACCAGCTCGGTCGTTCTCGAGCCGCAGGCACAGCAGGTTGCCGACGCGTTCTCGAAACCGCCGTTCCTGTACGAGATGTCGCCGGCAGACGCCCGGAAGGTGCTCGACGACGCCCAGGCCGCGCCCGTCAGCAAGCTCCCGGTCGACGACGAGTGGATCACGGTCGCGTCGCCGGCCGGTGATGCGCGGGTGCGCATCGTCAGGCCGCAGGGCAGCACGGGACCGCTGCCGGTCATCGTCTACATGCACGGCGGGGGATGGGTGCTCGGCAACGCCGCCACCCACGACCGGCTGGTTCGCGAGCTCGCCGTCGGGGCCCGCGCGGCGCTCGCGTTCGTCGAGTACCCGAACTCGCCCGAGGCCAAGTACCCGACCGCGATCGAGCAGGGCTACGCGACCGCCCAGTGGATCACCCGCAACGGGGCGTCCAAGGGCCTGGACGCGAGCCGTATGGCGGTGGCCGGAGAATCGGTGGGCGGCAACATGGCGGCCGCGCTGGCGCTCATGGCCAAGGAACGCCGCGACGTCACGTTCGTGCAGCAGTCGATGTACTACCCGGTGACCGACGCGGCGATGAACACCGCCTCCTATCACCAGTTCGCCACCGGCTACTACCTCAGCCGCAAGGAGATGCAGTGGTTCTGGGACGCCTATACCAGCGACCCGGCCCAGCGAGCCGAGATCACGGCGTCGCCGAACCAGGCCAGCACAGAGCAGGTCACCGGGCTGCCGCCCGCCTACCTGTGCGTGGACGAGGCCGACGTGCTGCGAGACGAGGGAGAGGCGTACGCGGCCAAGCTCCGCTCGGCCGGCGTCCCCGTGACCACCGTGCGCTACGACGGCACCATCCACGACTTCATGCTGCTCAACGCGCTCAGTGACACCCGCGCCGCCCGGGCCGCCATCGGCCAGGCCACGGCTTTCCTGCGGGCCGGGCTCAGCACCGAGGGCGCGGACATGCGGGGGTCTTGACATCTTGCCGGGCGGCCGGACGATGAGTTGTGCCCGCGACAATCGCCGCATCGAACCGTGGAGGTTCGGCAGAAAGGCACGGGTTCATCGTCATGAGCATCGGGACCTCCGAGCAGAAAACGTCAGCGTTAACCGACCCGCCCGGCCCTGACCTGCCGGCCGCCCCTCCGGGCCCGGGCTCGTTCCGGGTGGCCACGCAGCTCATGCAGGACGCGCTGCCGGCCGACGCGGTTTCGGTGGGCGGGGGAGCCTTCAATCAGGAGGCCTTATTCGCCAACCCGTTCAAGGAGGCGCGGGAAGAGGCGCTGGTGATCGACAGCGATAACAAGCTGACATATCTCGAACGCACCGACTCCTCGGAAACTGGATGGCGACAGCAGCTGGTCGAGGACGCGGAAGGGACGTTCGCCGAGGTCGTCGTCGCCGTTCACCCCAACGGCCAGCTATGGGCCTTCTGCGTTCCCTCGATCGCCGACAACAAGGTCGGGCCGGTTCAGGCCTTCGTGCTGACGGTGACGCAGGTGCGGCCCGACGGGACCAGCGAGTGCGCCTGGGTGGCGGGCCAGGCGACCGACAAGCCGTGGGTCACGCAGTCGGTGTTCGTGTCCTACTCGCCCGACGCGGGCCCCCTGGTGGCGGGGGGCGGGCCCATCGACGGCGCCTACCAGGCCACGGTCAGCCCCACCGCGCTCTCGGCGCAGCTCCCCGAGGGGGCCGAGGAACGCAGCCCGTGGGTGCAGTCGGTCGCGCTCTCGCGGATAACCCAGGGGCTGGGCGGCCGCGTGGTCGGCGGCGGCTTCCTGCCCTACCTGACCGATCAGGTCGGCCACCAGCCTCCGCGAAAGAACGTTTACGTCTTCTACACCGTGTACCAGCCGCAGCAGGGCAGGTACGTCCTCGCGCGCTACGAATGGTCGGCGTCCACCGGTCAGCTCACGGCCCGGCAGATGGGCGACTCGGTCAAGTCGCTCGACTCGTTCTGCGGCACGTGGAACGTGCCGAATATCCCGCACGCCTACCCGCAGGGAGACGTCGGCTATGTCTACCTCGCGGCCAACAGCGACCTGGTGGTGGGTTACGGCTACGGCACGCCCGTGGTGACCAGCGCGCTGGGATTCGAATCGGCGAGGTCCTGGCAGGACGCGGACGGGAAGCTGCACGTCTTCGGGATCAACTCCCGCGGCGCGCTGCAGGTCCTGCACCAGGCGAGCTGGATGTCCTACCCGTTCGGCGTGGGCGACATGCCGACGATGCCGGTGTGGACCACGGCCGTGCCCAAGAACGTGGTCCGCGCCGGAATCGGCGACTACGACCTGGCCTTACCTCAGGACCGGGTGTTCGCCTTCGACTACAACAGCACGGGTCACGCGGATCACCTGGTCCTCTACCGCCCGATCGCCGACACCGCGCGGGGCGCCACCTTGTGGGTCGTGGAGAAGAAGGAGGCAGGCGCCTTCGAGCAGGTATTCGCGATCCCGCCCGCGGAGCATTTCCAGTACCCGCTGGGCGAGGGCGACCAGGTGCTCGCCTTCGACGGCAACAGCAGCGGCTGCCTGGACCATCTGGTGGTGTACCGGCCGGGGCCGGGCCGGTTCTTCGTCCTGAAGCGCAACGGCGACGTCTTCGAAAAGGTCTCCGGCGTCATGACGGGCGGCATCGCGGGCTCGTGCAACCTGTCGAATCCCGCGGACCGAATGTTCGCCTTCGACTACAACGGCACCGGCAAGCTCGACCATCTGGTGGTCTACCGGCCAGGATCACGCATGGTCTGGATCGCGCAGAACCAGGGCGCGGGACTGTTCCGGCTGGTGTACACCAGCCGGACCGGCGGGGCGGGCGACGGGATCGGCGACTATGACATGGCCGACTCGCGCGACCAGCTGCTGGCCTTCGACTTCACCGGCAGCGGGAGCGCCGATCACCTGCTCGCCTACCGGCCCGGCGTCGGGACCGTGCACGTCGTGGCGAAGCGGGGGAACGCGTTCAGCACGATCGCGGACTGGAACCGCGGGATCGGCGGTTACCCGCTGAACAACCCGGACGACCGGCTGGTGGCCTATGGCTACGGTGACCCGACGCTCCCGGCGGACCGCCCCGACCATCTGGTGGCCTACCGGGCCGACTTCGTCTGGATCCTGCGGAAGCAGCAGGAGCCGGGGCAGCCGCCCGGGTACCAGCCGGTCTACGCCTCGGGCGACCCGGGCACCGGCTACCCGGGCGACGGCATCGGCGGGTACGACATGTCGAGTCCGCTGGACCGGCTCGTGACCATGGACTACGACGACAGCGGCCGGCTCGACCACCTGGTGGCCTACCGGCCGGGCCAGGGCAAGATCTCGATTCTGGAGAGTTCCGGTGACCTGTTCCTGCCCGTCTATCAGGCCCCGACCGTCCCGGTCCCGGTCACGGTGGGGCTGCAGGCCGACGTCGCCGCGTTCGAGCTGGACCCTTACCCGGACTACAAGCCGTCCGAGCTGATCAAGCTGAACGCGGTCACGGTCGCCGAGGCGTACTGCTTCTCCACCCAGGACGTGACGACGTCCGGATGGGCCACCGACAAGGTCCGCCTGCCGTCCGCGAAGAACCCCCACCTGGTCAGCCACTACGTGGCCAACGTCACCCTGCTCGACACGGGTGGCACCGCCATGCCGGAGCGCAACGTCACCGTGTCGGCCGACTCGCTGGTCGAGGTCCAGGCGGCCGCGGTCTCCTACCTCGTCGGCCCGGGCCGCGACATCGTGGTCGCCACCGACTCCCTGGGCAGGCTGCCCGTCTCGGTCTACGCCAGGGGCCTGAGCGTCCCGGTCATCCACCTGACCACCGACGGCCTGCCCGCCGGAGCGGCCATCGACTTCGCCGCTCCCGTCAACGACTACCTGTCGGGCACCGGCACGCTGCCCTCGCAGAAGGGAACCTTCACCGCCTCCGCGCTCGAGAACGCCCAGTGCACCGGCCCCGACAACAAGAAGGTCCCGCTCGTGGCCGACTGGGACAACGCCCCGATGAACGCCGAGCAGACCGTCCACACGTGCGGCACCATGTACGCCCGGGCGGCCGGGAACGGCGAGCAGCTCACCGCCATCATCGACGGGTTCAGCGGGCCGCAGCCGGTGGCGGGCTACGTCATCCAGAAGTGGGACCCCTCCCGGCCGAGCTACCAGGTGTTCCGCACCCTCGAGGACGTCGAGGCCTACCGGCGGTACCGCGACAACCATCCGGCGGTCGGCGGCTGGTGGGACGACTTCACCAACTGGGCCTCCGATGTCTGGGAGGGAATCAAGACCGGCGCCGCCGCCGTGGCCGAGGTCTTGGTCACGGCCGTGGTCGAGATCGCGGTGTTCGTCGGCAACGCCGTGGTCCGCCTGGGGGAATTGATCATCGAGGCGGTCGAGCAGGCCGTCCAGGCCGTGGAGGCCGTCTTCCAGATGATCGCCGACGCGGTCATGCGCGTCATCGACTGGCTGAAGGCCCTGTTCGACTTCCACGACATCTGGGACACCAAGCGGGCGCTGCAGGGGATGCTGCTCCAGATGCCCAGGGCGATCCGCGACTGTTCGGC
>JASIJN010000064.1 GCA_030050125.1 Streptosporangiaceae bacterium
GATGGCTCGGCGGCGAGGCGGATCGGGCACGGCGAGTTCGGCCGGATCCTGGAGCTGGCGGTGGCGCCGGACGGGCGCCTGGCCGCGGTGGCATGCGCCGACGGCCGACTGCTGACGGTGGCGCTGGATGGCGAGCCAGTGATCACCGAGATCGCGCGCAGCGTCAGCGAAGGGGTCACGGGACTGGCATTTTCTCCCGACTCCGCCCTGCTCACCTGGTCACAGCCGTGGCGGCCCGATCCCGGTGGCTGCTCGCAGATACGGCTGGCCCGCCTGGCCGACGGCACCGTGACCGACGTGACCCCGCCCCGGTTCGACGACCGTTCGCCGGCGTTCACCCTGGACGGCAAGTATCTGGCGTTCCTGTCCAACCGCACCTTCGACCCCGTCTACGACCCGCACCAGCTGGACCTCGGGTTCCTGCCAGGAGTCCGGCCCTACCTGGTGACGCTGCTGGCCACGACGCCGTCGCCGTTCGCACCCGAGCTGCATGGCCGTCCGGCAGCGCCGGAAGGTCCCGGAGAGGTCCCCGCGACCGACAGCACGGACACCGGACCTCCGCCGCCCGGTCTCGATGTCGCCGGGCTGGCCGAGCGGATCGTCCCGTTCCCCGTGGCGGCCGGACACTACGGCAAGCTCTGTGCGGCCAAGGACGGCGTGGTCTGGCTGGAGCTGCCGCGCGCCGGAATTCTCGGCGAGGCCGCGATCGGCGCGGACGAGGAGCACCGGAAACCGCGGCTTGTCCGCTATGACCTGGCTCAGCGCAAGCGCTCGGTCGAGGTCGGCGCCCTGGACGACTGCGCGGTCTCCGCCGACGGAGCCCGGCTGGCTTACCGGATCGGGGAGTCGCTGGAGATCAAGCAGGCCGGCGAACCCGACGCGGGGGCGGTGAGCGTCGACCTGGACCGGATCCGGGTGACCGTCGAACCGCCGGCCGAGTGGACGCAGATGTACCACGAGACATGGCGGCTGATGCGGGACAACTTCTGGCGCGCCGACATGGGCGGGGTGGACTGGGCCGCGATGGGCGACCGGTACCGGCCGCTGCTCGATCGCATCAGTTCCGCCGATGACCTGCACGATGTGCTGCGGGAACTGCAGGGCGAGACGCGCACCTCGCACACCGGGGTGCTGCCGCCGGCCGCGGGCGGTGACCCGGCGCTGGTGCAGGGCCTGCTCGGCGCCGACGTCGAGCGCACCGAGGAGGGCACCTGGCGGATCGCGCGGATCCTGCCCGGCGAGTCGTCGGTGATCGGGGCGCGCTCGCCGCTGGCCGCCCCGGGCGTCGCCGCGGCACCGGGCGATGTCATCGCCGCGGTGGACGGGCGGCCGGTGGACCCGGACGTCGGCCCGAACCCGCTGCTGGTGGGCAAGGCCGACAAGCCGGTCGAGCTGACTTTCCGGCGCGACGGAGCGGACCGGCGGGCTGTCGTGGTTCCGCTGGCGAGCGAGCACGCGGCCCGCTATTACGATCTGGTCGCCCGGCAGCGGGCCGCGGTCCGCGAGGCCTCCGATGGGCGGCTCGGCTACCTGCACGTCTCGGGCACGAATCCGGCGGGCTGGGCGGATTTCCACCGCGACCTGTACTCCGAGTTCGGGCGAGACGGCCTGATCGTGGATCTGCGGGACACAGACGGCGGCGACGCTTCGGCGCTGGTGGCCGAGCAACTCGCCCGGCGCGTCATCGGCTGGTACGTGTCCCGGTACGAGGAGCCGTCCAGCTATCCGGGAGGGGCACCGCGCGGGCCGATCGTGGCGATGACGAACGAGTACGCGATGTCCGGTGGCGACATCGTGGTGCAGGCGCTGAAGTCCTACGGCATCGCACCCGTGGTCGGCACCCGTACCTGGGGCGGCGTGATCGCCTGTTACTTCAACGAGCTGCTCGACGGGACCCTGGTGACGCAGCCGACGTCTGCCTTGTGGTTTGCCGACGCCGGCTGGGCGGTGGACAACCACGGCGCGGACCCGGACGTCGAGGTGGCGATCCCGCCGCACGACTGGGCAGCGGGCCGCGACCCCCAGCTCGACACCGCCGTCCGGCTAGCGTTGCAGGCGCTGGAGCAGCGCCCGCCCGCCGCTCCGCCCACCGTCTGACCGGGCGACTCCGCAGCCAGCACCGGGTTCACGTGCATGGGCCGTGACTGACTCCCGTGACGGCCCATGCCTGGCCGAGCGGGATGATCTCGGTCCTGGTGAACCACCCGACGCGAACCCGCAGGGCGAGGGTATCGATGGAACTGGTGCCGCCCGACGAGCAGATATCCGATGTCCAGAGCACCCGTACCAGCCGGATCTGGCCGGGCGGTATGACACCGGGAAGGGTGAACCTGACGCTTCGCGAGGCGCCGCCGTTGTCGGTGTCCGGGTTGGGTACGGACACCGCGACCTGCACAGTTTCCGAAGCAGGGCTGTCCAGCGGCACCCCGGGGCCGTAGGCGGGACCGAGGATGGTCTGGGTCACTCCGGTGGGGTTGTCGATGCCGACGAAATAGCCCTGGCGCTCCCCCGACCGGAGCGGGACCGTGGTCTGGGTGGCACCGCCGGCGGACGTCATGACCTGATGGTTGTAGTCCTGGGGATACCACCAGCCGGATGCTCCGTCGAATATCAGTGAGTCCAGGGTGAGGTAGTAGACAAGGCAGGCCGTCGCTACCCCCGCCAGGACCACGATCAGGCCGAGGACGCCCCAGGTAGGCCGGCGCACCCGGGCC
>JASIJN010000517.1 GCA_030050125.1 Streptosporangiaceae bacterium
GGGCGGGCCACGAACCGCGGCACCACCCCGGCCACCGCGTCGTCCGGGCCCGCCTCCCGCACCTGCGAGCAGGCCCCGGCCAGCACCCCGGGCAGCGAGCCCGTGGTCATCGGCGTCCCGCCCCGGGACGGGGCGTTACGGATCTCACAACTGCTCCGCCTGGCCGGAGGCCACCAGCGGGTGCGGCGCGCGCCGGACGCCGGGGACCTCGCCGCACAGCCGCGGGGTCGGGAAGATCTTCCCCGGGTTGCACAGGCCGGCCGGGTCGAACGCGCAGCGCAGCAGCTGCATGGTGTCCAGGTCGCCCGGGCCGAACATCTTCGGCATGAACTTGGACTTGTCCACGCCGACGCCGTGCTCGCCGGTGATCGAGCCGCCGTGTTCGATGCACAGGTCCAGGATCGCGCCGGACACCTCCTCGGCCGCCTCCTCGGCGCCGGGCATGGCGTCGTCGAACAGGACCAGCGGGTGCAGGTTGCCGTCGCCCGCGTGGAAGACGTTGGCCACCCGGATCCCGGTGGCCGCGGACAGCTCGGCGATCCGGTCCAGCACCTCGGGCAGCGCCGTCCGCGGCACCACGCCGTCCTGGACGATGTAGGCCGGGCTGATCCGGCCAACCGCCGCGAACGCGGACTTGCGGCCGGTCCAGATCGCCGCGCGCTCGGCCGCGTCCCTCGCGGCCCGGATCTCGTAGGCGCCCTCCTTCTCGCACAGGGCGCGCACCGCGGCGGTCTCCCGTTCCACGTCGCCCGCAGGCCCGTCCAGCTCGACGATCAGCACCGCGCCCGCGCCCTCGGGGTAGCGGCAGGCCACCGCCGCCTCGGCCGCCTCGATGGCCAGGGCGTCCATCATCTCGATCGCGCCGGGCAGGATGCCGGACCCGATGATCGCGGACACCGCGGCGCCGCCCGCGCCCATGGTGGTGAACGCGGCCAGCAGCGTGGTCACCGCCTCCGGGATCCTGGTCAGCCTGACAATGATCTTGGTCACGATGCCGAGCGTGTCCTCGGACCCGGTGAACGCGCCGACCAGGTCGTAGCCGGGGGCGGCGCCGGTGCCGTCGCCGAGCCAGGTCAGCTCGCCGTCCGGGGTGACGATCTGCAGGCCGGCCACATGATGCACGGTGAAACCGTGCTTGAGGCAGTGCGCACCGCCCGAGTTCTCGGCCACGTTGCCGCCGACCGAGCAGACCACCTGGCTGGACGGGTCGGGCGCGTAGAACAGCCCGTACGGCTCGGCGGCCTTGCTGACGGCCAGGTTGGTCACGCCCGGCTCGACGATGGCCCGCCGGCTGGCCGGGTCGATCGCGATGACCCGGCGCATCTTCGAGGTGACGATCAGGACGCCGTCGGCCCGGGGGAGGGCCCCGCCGGACAGGCCGGTGCCCGAGCCGCGGGCCACGAACGGGATCTTCGCCGCGGCGCACGCGGCGACCACCGCGGCCACCTGCTCGGCCGTCGCCGGCAGCACCACCAGGCCGGGCGAGCAGCGGTGCGCGGTGAGCCCGTCGCACTCATAGGTGGCGAGCTGCAGCGGGTCGGACAGCACGTCATCGGGCCCGCAGATCTCGGTCAGCCGCGGGATCAGCGCGTCGACCGCGGCCGCGCCCGGCGCTCCCGCCTCGGTCACCCGCGCCGCCATGTGCCTCGCCTCCAGCCTCCGTCCGCCCCGGGCCATGTGCGCCAGTCAGCACGCTGCCCTGGTCACCAGCGTGCCTTGCCCGCGCCCGGTTGGCCAGCCCGGCCCGGACGCCGGCCCGCTCACGGCATGCGCTCGTAGGCCGGGATGGTGAGGAACTCGGCGTAGTCGTCGGCCAGGGCGACCTCCCGGAACAGCGCCACGGCCTGATCGAACCGTTCGGCGTCGAACGCGTCGCCGTACTGCTCCCTGATCAGCCCGAGTTCCTCGGCGATGACCCGCTGCACCAGGTCCTTGGTTACCGGCTGGCCCTCGGCCAGGGTCACGTCGTTGTGCAGCCACTGCCAGACCTGGGACCGGGAGATCTCCGCGGTGGCCGCGTCCTCCATCAGGTTGAAGATGGCCACCGCGCCGTTGCCCGCCAGCCAGCTGGCCAGGTACTGCAGGCCCACGCTGACGTTGTTGCGCAGCCCGGCCTCGGTGATCGTGCCCGGGGTCTTGGCGATGGCCAGCAGGTCGGCCGCGCTGACCTCGACGTCGTCGCGCCGCTTGCTCAGCTGGTTGGGCCGCTCGCCGAGCACGCCGTCGAACACCTCCCGGCAGACCGGGACCAGGTCCGGGTGGGCGACCCAGGAGCCGTCGAAGCCGTCCGCCGACTCGCGGGTCTTGTCGTCGCGCACCTTGGCCAGCGCCGTCGCGTTGACCTGCGGATCGCGCCGGCTCGGGATGAACGCGGCCATGCCGCCCATCGCGTGCGCGCCGCGGCCGTGACACGTCTTGACCAGCAGTTCGGTGTAGGCCCGCATGAACGGCGCGGTCATCGTCACCGAGTTGCGCTCGGGCAGCACGAAGTCGCGGCCCCGGGTGCGGAACTTCTTGATGATGCTGAACAGGTAGTCCCAGCGGCCGGCGTTCAGCCCGGCGCTGTGCTCGCGCAGCTCGTAGAGGATCTCCTCCATCTCGAACGCGGCCGGGATGGTCTCGATCAGGACCGTGGCCCTGATCGTGCCGCGGGGCAGGCCCAGCCGGTCCTGGGCCAGGTTGAAGGCGTCGTTCCAGAGCCGCGCCTCCAGGTGGCTCTCCAGCTTGGCCAGGTAGAAGTACGGGCCCTTGCCCTTGTCCAGCTGGCGCCGGGCGCCGTGGGTGAGGTACAGGGCGAAGTCGACCAGGCTGCCGGATGCCCGCTGGCCGTCGATGAGCAGGTGCTTCTCGTCCAGGTGCCAGCCGCGCGGGCGGACCACGATCGTGGCCACCTCGGCGTCGGGCCGCAGCCGGTAGTCCTTGCCGTCGGGGCTGGTGAAGTCGATCCTGCGGTCCAGCGCGTCCTTGAGGTTGAGCTGACCGGTGATCATGTTGTCCCAGAGCGGGGTGTTCGCGTCCTCGAAGTCGGCCAGCCAGACCTTGGCTCCGGAGTTCAGCGCGTTGACCGTCATCTTCCTGTCGGTCGGCCCGGTGATCTCCACCCGCCGGTCGACCAGCCCCGGCGCGGGCGGCGCCACCTGCCAGGACCGGTCCTGCCTGACCTGGCGCGTCTGCGGCAGGAAGTCGAGGTTCGCGCCCGCGATCAGCTCCTGCTGGCGCCGGGCGCGGGCCGCGAGCAGCTCGGCCCGCCGCGGGGCGAGCTCCCGGTGCAGCGCGGCGACCAGGGCCAGCGCCTCGCCGGTCAGGATCTCGTCGTAGCGGTCGCCGGCCGGCGCGGTGATCTGGACGCCCTCGGTCTCGGTCACGCCTGGCTCCCTCCCGGGTCGTCGTGGCAGCACGTTGCGGCAGCGTGCTGTCAAGCGTAAGGGTCGCCGTCGGGCCCCGGCCGGGCGGCCAGAGCTTGGCCACGACGCGCGCGGCGGTCGTGGTGACCGGCGGGACCTGGCCGGGCGGCCGATGTGCGCGGTTTCATGCCGGCGGGCCGTCCCGGGTCACGTCTGCCGCGCTCGCGGTGTTACAGACAGGGACCGGGTCGTCAGCCGGATGAACCCGGGTCTTTAACCAGATGTCCCCGGCCGCCGGCCATGGGACCATCGTGATGACCGGCCGGCCGGCGGTGACGCGGACCGGCGGAGCCTTAGCCTGGGAGGAAGATGTCCCTACTACCGAGCCAGATGCCCCTGACGCCGGCCGGCACGGCGCCGGCCGGCACAGCACCGGCCGGGCCGGACGACGCCGGCCAGCTGGACCTCGAGGACCGGCATGCGCTGCGCCGGGTCGCCGGGCTGTCCACGGAGCTGCAGGACGTCACCGAGGTCGAGTACCGCGAGCTGCGGCTGGAGCGCGTGGTCCTGATGGGCGTCTGGACCGACGGGACCCTGGCCACCGCGGAGAACTCGCTGCGCGAGCTGTCCCGGCTGGCCGAGACCGCGGGATCGCAGGTCCTCGACGGTCTGATCCAGCGGCGCAGCCGTCCGGACTCGGCGACCTACGTGGGCGCGGGCAAGGCGGCCGAGCTGGCCGAGCTGGTCGCGTCGACGGGCGCGGACACGGTGATCTGCGACGGCGAGCTCGCGCCCGGTCAGCTGCGCAGGCTCGAGGGCATCGTGCGGGTCAAGGTCGTCGACCGGACGGCCCTGATCCTGGACATCTTCGCCCAGCATGCCCGGAGCAAGGAGGGCAAGGCCCAGGTCGAGCTGGCCCAGCTGCAGTACCTCCTGCCCAGGCTGCGGGGCTGGGGCGAGTCGCTGTCCCGTCAGGCGGGCGGCCGGGTGGCCGGGGGCGGCGGCATCGGCAGCCGCGGTCCGGGCGAGACGAAGATCGAGACGGACCGGCGCCGGATCCGGGCCCGGGTGACCAGGCTGCGGCACGAGCTGGCCGAGATGTCCGTCGGGCGCCAGGTGCAGCGGGGGCAGCGGCGCAGGCGGGAAGTGCCGTCGGTGGCGATCGCCGGCTACACCAACGCCGGCAAGTCCAGCCTGCTCAACCGGCTGACCGGGGCGCGGGTTCTGGTGGACGACTCGCTGTTCGCCACCCTGGACCCGGCGGTGCGGCGGGCCCGGACCCCGGCCGGCCGGCCGTTCACGCTGACCGACACGGTGGGCTTCGTCCGGCACCTGCCGCACCAGCTCGTGGACGCGTTCCGCTCGACGCTGGAGGAGGTCACCGAGGCCGACCTGATCCTGCACGTCGTGGACGCCACGGACGCCGACCCCCGGGCCCAGATCGCCGCGGTGCGCGAGGTGCTCGGTGAGATCGGGGCCGGCGACACGCCCGAGCTGATCGTGATCAACAAGGCCGACGCGGCCGATCCGATCGCGGTGGAGGGGCTGCGCCTGGCCGAGCGCGAGTCGGTGGCGGTCTCCGCCCGCACCGGGGCCGGGATCGACGACCTGATGCGGGAGCTGGAGCGGTTGCTGCCGCGCCGGGACCGCGAGGTCGTGGTCACGGTCCCGTACGACCGCGGCGATCTGGTGGCACGGGCGCATCAGGAGGGCGAGGTGCTGGCCGTCCGGCACGGGCAGGACGGCACCGAGCTGACCGCGCGGGTGCCGCCGGGCCTGGCCGCCGAGCTCGGCCGGTTCGAGGTGCCGGCGGCGTCGTCGCGCTAGCGTCGGTCAAACTCAGGGGCGGCGGTATGTCACCCTTTGGCGGCCACCGTGTCGCGATAACGGTGCAATTACATGCCGCAAGTTCAAAGTGCCCGGCCCGGAATTCGTGACCGGGCATTGTTGACGGCCGGCCCGGGTCCGGGCCCGGGCGCCGTGCGGCGCGGGCGCGGCCCGCGGGGCG
>JASIJN010000518.1 GCA_030050125.1 Streptosporangiaceae bacterium
GTTCTGCTCCGCGCCGATGTGCGACCTCTTCCTGGTGCTGGCCCAGGCGCCGGAGGGGCTCACCTGCTTCCTGCTCCCCCGGGTGCTGCCGGACGGCACCCGCAACGCCGTGCGTATCCAGCGGCTCAAGGACAAGCTGGGCAACCGGTCCAACGCCTCATCAGAGGTCGAGTACGACGCGGCGTTCGCCTGGCGGGTCGGCGATCCGGGCCGTGGCGTGACGACGATCATCGACATGGTGAGCGCGACCAGGCTGGACTGCGTCATCGGCAGCGCGGCCGCGATGCGCCAGGCGTGCGTCACGGCCGTGCACTACGCCAGCATCCGGCGCTCGTTCGGGGCCACGCTGGTCTCCCACCCGCTGATGACTTCGGTCCTGGCCGATCTCGCCCTGGAATCCGAGGCCGCTGACACGCTGGCGATGCGCCTGGCGGGCGCGGCGGACCGGGCGGCGCGCGGCGACCCGGATGAGGCCGCGCTGTTGCGGCTGGCCCTGCCCGCGGCCAAGTACTGGGTCTGCAAGCGGACGCCGATCGCCTCCGCCGAGGCGCTGGAATGCCTGGGCGGCAACGGCTACGTCGAGGAGTCGGGGCTGCCGCGGCTGTACCGGGACGCGCCCCTCAACTCGATCTGGGAGGGCTCGGGCAACGTGACCGCGCTGGACGTGCTGCGCGCGCTGGCCCGCGCCCCGGGCGCGGCCGACGCTCTGCTCGGCGAGATCGACCTGGCCGCAGGCGGTGACCGGCGGCTGGACGCCGCCGAGGCACGGCTGCGCCGCGAGCTGAAGGACGCCACCGCGGCGCCCGGGGACCAGGCTCAGTACCGGGCCAGGAGACTGGCCGCGATGATCGCCACGGCGGTGCAGGCCTCGCTGCTGGTGCGGCACGGCCCCGCGGCCGTCGCCGACGCGTTCTGCGCCTCCAGGCTTGGACCGGACGGCGGCGCCGGCACCGCAGGCACGTTCGGCATGCTGCCGGACGGGCTCGACCTGGACCCGGTGCTCGAACGGGCCAGCGTCAGCGTTCCCGGTTAGGTCGGCCGATGCAGGTCTGGCCTGGAACCCCGTACCCGCTCGGCGCGACCTGGGACGGAGCAGGCACCAACTTTGCCCTGTTCTCCGAGGTGGCCGAGCGGGTGGAGCTATGCCTGTTCGACCCGGACCCGGCCGGCCGCCACAGCGTGGAGACCCGCGTGCCCGTCACCGAGGTGGACGGCCTGGTCTGGCACTGCTACCTGCCCGGCGTGCAGCCCGGCCAGCACTACGGGTACCGGGTGCACGGCCCCTACCAGCCCGAGCGCGGGCACCGGTGCAACCCGGCCAAGCTGCTGCTCGATCCGTACGGCAAGGCGGTCGACGGCGAGGTCAGCTGGCACCAGGCCGTGTACTCCTACGAGCACGGCAACCCCTGGGCGCTGAACACCGACGACAGCGCTCCCTACATGCCGCGCAACGTGGTCATCAACCCGTACTTCGACTGGGGCGACGACCGGCCGCCGCGAACGCCCTACCACGAGACGCTCATCTACGAGGCGCATGTGCGCGGCCTGACCATGCGCCATCCCGAGGTCCCGGCGCAGGACCGGGGCAGCTACGCGGGTCTGGCCCACCCGGCCGTCATCGAGCACCTGACCCGGCTGGGCGTCACCGCGGTCGAGCTGATGCCGGTGCACCAGTCGGTGCCCGAGCCGGCGCTGGTCCGGCGGGGCCTGACCAACTACTGGGGCTACAACACGATCGCGTTCCTCGCCCCGGACAACCGGTACTGCTCGACCGGCACGCCCTACGGCCAGGTGGCCGAGTTCAAGGCGATGGTCAGGGCGCTGCACGCGGCCGGCATCGAGGTCCTTCTCGACGTGGTCTACAACCACACGGCCGAGTCCGGCGCGTTCGGCCCCACCCTGTCCTTCCGCGGCATCGACAACGCCGCCTACTACCAGCTCGACCCGGCCAGCCCGCAGGCCTACCTGGATTACACCGGCTGCGGCAACAGCCTGAACGTCCGCAACCCGCACGCGCTGCAGCTGATCATGGACTCGCTGCGGTACTGGATCCTGGACATGCACGTGGACGGGTTCCGCTTCGATCTCGCCGCGGCCCTGGCCCGCGAGCTGCACGACGTGGACCGGCTCTCGGCCTTCTTCGATCTGGTCCAGCAGGACCCGGTGGTCTCCCAGGTCAAGCTCATCGCCGAGCCTTGGGACGTCGGCGAGGGGGGGTACCAGGTCGGCCAGTTCCCTCCGCTGTGGTCGGAGTGGAACGGCAAGTACCGGGACACGGTCCGCGACTTCTGGCGGGGCAGGTCGGCCACGCTGCCGGAGTTCGCTTCGCGGCTGACCGGCTCCAGCGACCTGTACGAGACCAGCGCGCGGCGGCCGGTCGCATCGGTGAACTTCGTCACCTGTCACGACGGGTTCACGCTGCGGGACGTGGTCAGCTACGACCGCAAGCACAACGATGCCAACGGGGACGACGGCCGGGACGGCAGCGACGACAACCGGTCATGGAACTGCGGCGCCGAGGGGCCCACGGACGATCCCGAGATCAACGAGCTGCGCGCCCGGCAGGTGCGGAACTTCCTGGTCACGTTGTTCTGCTCGCAGGGCGTGCCGATGCTGCTGGCCGGCGACGAGATGGGCCGCACCCAGCAGGGCAACAACAACGGCTACTGCCAGGACAACGAGCTGTCCTGGGTGGACTGGGAGGCCGGGGGCAAGCAGCAGGACCTGATCGACTTCAGCCGCGCGCTGTCCGAGCTGCGCCGGGTGCATCCGGTGTTCCGCCGCCGCCGGTTCTTCAGCGGGCAGGCCGCCCGCGCCATGGAGAGGGCAGGGGAGGCGGGCGGGGAGCACGCCGGGCTGCGGGACATCGCCTGGCTGACCCCGGCCGGACGGGAGATGACCGACGGCGACTGGCAGACCGGTTACGCCAGGTCGCTCGCGGTGTTCCTGAACGGGGACGCGATCACCGAGCCTGGCCCGCGCGGCGAGTCCGTGCGCGACCAGAGCTTCCTGCTGCTTTTCAACGCGAACCGCGATCCGGTCACGTTCACGGTTCCCGACGCCAGGTTCGGGCCCGCCTGGGACGTCCTGTTCGACACGGCGTCCGCGGAGTTCCGCACGGCCCCGCCCGACCCGCCGGTCACGGTGCGGCCCGGACAGAGCATCGCGGCGGCCGGCCGCTCCATGATGGTGCTGCGCGGGGCCTAGCCCCGGGTCGCCCGGGTGGCCGCGATCAGCACCAGAGCGAACGTGGCCAGGCCGACCGTTCCGTGCGCCGCGGCCAGCTTGGCCGGGAATCGCTGCTCGGCGCCCCTGGCGTGCCGCCCGCTGCGGCCGAGCCATCGGGTCAGCAGCACGAAGCCGAGCATCGCCGACCCGCTGAGCGCGGCGAATCCCCACCACGCGTCCGCCGTCCGGCGCGTGATCAGGAAGCAGACCCACAACCACAGGCCCGTGACGGCCAGGACGGGATGAGCGAAGGTCAGCGTGGCCGGGAAAAAGGTGATCCTGGTCGCCGGCTGGCGCAGTCCGCCGTGACAGAGCCACGCCCCGAGCAGGCAGACCCCGAGGCACGTGGTAACGCACCAGACCACCGTGGCCCCGATCTGCATGAAGTAAATTCTCCACGATCTGGGAGCAAAGTGCGGTTGGAATATGCAAAATGCAATATTCGTCCGGGGACGGGAGTAGGTGGCAGGGGACGGGAGTAGGTGGCAGGGGACGGGAGTAGGTGGCCGGAGACGGTAGGTAGCCGGAGACGGTAGGTAGCCGGAGACGGTAGGTAGCCGGAGACGGTAGGTGGCCGGAGACGGTAGGTGGCCGGGGACGGTGGGTGGCCGGGGACGGGCGTAGGTGGCCGGGGGCGCCCGGCGGCGCCGCGGCGGGATCGATCTGATTGACTGGCTTGCCGTGCGCCAGATCTTCCCCGCCGCCGCGGCCGCGCCCGAGATCGGCCAGGGCGCGGGCGGTGCCGCCGCCCT
>JASIJN010000065.1 GCA_030050125.1 Streptosporangiaceae bacterium
GTCGAGCACGTGCGTGGTGACCATGCTGGTCGCCGGGGTTACGCCCTCGTCCAGCAGCCTGCCCAGCCGGATCCGGTTGATCTGGGCGAGTTCGCGGCGCACGACGTCCCACTCGGCGGCCGGGTCGTTGCCGAGCCGCCCGCGCAGCAGGGCCAGCAGTTCCTCGCCGCTGCGCCCGGACGCGCAGACCAGGTAGATGTGGCCGAACCGCCGCTCGTACTGCTCGTTCCCGTCGGCCAGGGCGCGGATCGTGGCCTCCCCGGCGGCCTGCACCCCGGACTGCTCCCGGTCCGACCAGCCGTGCGCGGGACCGGCCGGCCGGCCGATCCTCGGGTGCCCGGCCAGGGCCTGGTCCAGGTCGGCCTGGGCCAGCCCGGCCACGGCCTGGTCGGAGCGGGCGAGCAGTTCGGCGGCCGACGGGTACGGGCGGCCTGAGATCATCTCGTCCGCCCAGCGCGCGGACGAGCAGCAGGCGAGCAGTCGCTGACGGGCGGCGTCGGGGGGCAGCGCGTTCAGGGCCTCGAGGCCGGCGCGTTCCGGCGCTCCCGACGTTTGGGACGGGTCGGACGGTTGTGATGGTTGTGACGGTTGTGATGAAGACTCGCTCATGACCTCCCATTCTGGTAGCACGACGGTCAGCGTGACGTACGGGCCGGCCAGCAGGGTGACCAGCGCCAGCAGCACGCGGTCACGGGACGCCGGGCGCGACGGCCGGGCGCGCGCCCGCCGCTCGCCGCTCGCCGGCGCGTCAGACGGCCGTTACCCGGACTAGACCACGGTCGCGGACGTGGCTTCGCCCTCGGCCCGGACCTTCCTGCCCGCCAGCAGCCAGTACACCAGGCCGCCGAAGAACAGCCCCATGAACACGCTGAAGTCCGAGCCATCCACCCGGCTGGACAGCGGCGACACGTACGGCGAGTAGGCGTTGAGCCACAGCGCCGCGGCCACCATGCCGACCGCCTGCGCGATGATCGCCGGCCAGTGCACCCCGCCCCGGCGGAAGTAGCGCCCGCCCCGCTCGTTCAGCAGCGCGTACTGGTCGTAGCGGTTGCGCCGGAGCCAGCAGTCCACCAGGTAGATCGCGCACCAGGGACCCAGCCAGACGATGATGAACAGCAGGAAGTCGGCCAGCAGCGTGGTGAACCGGGACGAGAAGATCGCGTACGCGGCGAAGGCGCCGCAGACCACGGTGTCGATGCCCACGCAGGTCAGCCGGTGCAGCCCGGGGACCAGGCTCTGCAACGTGACGCCGGACGAGTAGAGGTCGATCGTGTTGATCGCGAACAGCTGGAAGATCGCGAAGATCAGGTACGGCACCACGAACCAGCCGGGGAAGCCCGAGGCCAGCCCGGTGATCGACGTGGCGTTCGGTACCCCGGTCGCGACCGCCGCGCCGAGGATCTCCAGCAGCGCGGACGGGATGGCGCCGCCGAGCGCGACCGCGATCACGATGTTCCGCTTGTTCGAGTCGGGCGGCAGGTAGCGCGAGTAGTCGTTGGCGTTCTCGGTCCAGCCCAGGCCGCCCGCCGAGATCACCAGGGCCAGCACGACGAACAGCGATCCCCAGCCCGCTCCGTGCGGCAGCGCGTGCAGCTTGACCTTGGACGTCGTGATGATCGCCATGACCACGAACAACACGACGAACGGGATGGTCAGCCACTTCAGCACCCGGAGCACGGCCGTGTGGCCCAGCAGCGGCAGCACCGCCTGGATCGCCACCGCGAGGATGAGGAAGATGATCTTCGCCGGGGTGCCGGCCGCGAAGCCGGCCTTGGCGGTCAGCGCGATCGCGGCCAGCACCACCAGCGCGATGCCCTCGATCTCGAACCCGACCTGCGTGACCCAGTTGAAGAACGAGGGCAGCCGGTTGCCGTTGGGCCCGAACGGGGCACGGCTGATCGCGAACGCCGTGGTCCCGGCCTCCGGCCCCTGCAGGCTGGCCAGGCCGGTCAGCACGTAGAAGAGGTTGCCGATCAGGATGATCACGACCGCCTGGGCGAAGGACAGGCCGAAGACCACCACCGCGAGGCCGCCGTAGACGACGAACTCGACGTTCCATACCGCCCCGGCCCACATCCAGAACAGGTTGCTCGGCCGACCCCACCGGCTGGACAGCGGGACGTGCTCGATGCCGCGGTGCTCGACCGCGGTGACCGACGGTTCGGTCTCGCTCGCCAGCGTCGATGCCGCCCCCGGGCCGGATCCTTTTGCGTCGTCCACCACGACAGACCTCTCCCGTCGGCTCCAGTTGGTCAAACCGTCACCCATGCTCCTGCTTTTGCGGAGGTTACTACCCATCCCGGGACCAATGGAAGATCTTCAACACGGGCGTAACAGCGCCTCATGACGTCACGGGCTGGTGAGCGACCGGCCGGACGCGACGCCGGGCCCAGGCCTGGGCCCGCTAGCCACGACCCCGCCCCGCGCGATCTGGCCCCATTGACCGACGCGGCCGTGCCCCACCTGCAGAAAGGCTACCGGGTCAGCGAAAATGCGGCGGTCGGCCCCCGGCCCTGGCCCGGCCGGCCCCGCCGCGCCCCGTTGATCCCGCCGCTCTCGCCGGCGATCACTCATCCGCCGACAGCCGCGACCCAACGCAGCTCCGGGGCGTGTTTCGTTCTCTAATTCCCAGTTGCCAATACATCATGTTAATATGTACCATAGTGGCACGGGGTCGTGCTCAGCCCGTGACCAAGAACATTGACTGACGTGCTAGACAGGCGACGTGTCCGAGCAACCCCAGCGACCATCCCTCCGCGCCGAGCAGGTGCTGCAGACCCGGACGGCCTTGATCGCCGCCGGCCGCCGCCTGTTCGGCCGGCAGGGATTCGCCGCGACATCGGTCGAGGATGTCGCCCGCGACGCCAGGGTCACCACCGGCGCGCTCTATCATCACTTTCCGAACAAGACCGCGCTGTTCGAGACCGTTTTCCAGGAGATCCACACCGAGCTGCTGGGGGTGTCGGCGCAGGCAGCAGCGGACGCCATCGACGAGCTGGAACTGCTGGCCGAAGGCTTCGAGGGCTTGCTGGACGCCGTGCTCGAGCCCGACGTGCAGCAGATCCTGATCATCGACGCACCCGCCGTGCTCGGCCTGGCTCGCTATACCGAACTGGACGAGCGCGACGCCGTCGCGACGATCGTCGCGCTGCTCCAGGCGGCGACGGAGGCGGGCCGGATGTCGGTGGAGGATCCCGAGACCATCGCCAGGCTGCTGCTTGGCGCGCTGACCCGGGGCGCGATGCTGATCGCGGGGTCGGCCGATCCCCGGGCCACCCGGGACGCCGTGGCCCGGGCGATCCGGGCGATGCTGGCCGGCCTCGCCGTCGGCTCGACCGCGCCCTGAGCCCGCGCATACCTTGATCATCCGCACTTATCACGGATTCCGTTGGCACAAACCGTCCTAAATTGGGTGATCAACTGAACGTAACCCGTGAAAGGTCGCGATGATCAAGCGCTGGCGGGGCGGCGGCGATGTCGGCGGGGGCGCGG
>JASIJN010000519.1 GCA_030050125.1 Streptosporangiaceae bacterium
CAGGGCCGCGCTTGCGCCCGTCCGCGCCGCACTGATGCCCGCGGCCTCCAAACACGCCAAGGGGCGGCCGGTCGCATAGTCGTTCAGAATCAGTACCGCGGACGCGCGCGCGATGCCGCGCTCGTGGTTGCCGGGGAAGCTGGAGATCCACTTGATGCCGACGCGGTCGACGTCGCCGCCGAGGTAGGCGGGCAGCGCGATCACCCGGCTGTCCGGCTTCTGCGGAAAGCGAAGGAAATAGCTGTCCGGATTGATGCTCTGGCCCGCCTCGTGCAGGAGATAGGTCTTGCGTACGGCCTCGAGGATCCGCTCCGGCCTGGCCTCGAGGATCTCCCGTGCCGCCTCGCCCGAGACCACGTAGAACTCACTCATCGCACTCTTCCCGTGAAGCTAGTCGAAGACAGTCAACGGCAGTTGAAGGCAGTCGGTTCAGGACAGGAAAAGATCTGGATATCGGCTCCCGGCCCACGCATCGTCGTAGATCGTCTCGAGGTAGCGATCGCCGAGGTCGGGGGAGATGGCCACTACCCTGCTGCCGGTCTTGAAGACCGGGGCGAGGCGGCGGACCCCGGCCAGCACCGTTCCCGTGGATCCGCCGGCCAGCAGTCCGTACTCGCGTGCAAGGTGGCGGCACATGGCGACAGTGTCGTCCTCGGCCACGATCGCCTTCTCCAGGTTCGGGTCGTCGCAGAACAGTTCGGGGACGCGGCTGACCCCGAGACCGGGGATGGCCCGCGGGGCGGGAGGGCCGCCGAAGAACACCGAACCGACCGCGTCGACCGCGACGATGCGCGTGCCGGGGCAGTGCTTGGTGAAGTAGCGCAGGCAGCCCATGAGCGTGCCAGTGGTCCCGGCGCCGACAGCGAGCACGTCGATCTCGCCGACCGCCCGGTGGATACCCGCGGCCGTGCGGTCTCGGTGCGCGACGACCGAGGCTTCGTTCGCATACTGATTGGGCCAGTGCAGAAATTGGTCGGCCGCGAGCCGCCTGGCGATGTAATCGAGCCTGCTCTGCAGGTATCCACCGGCGGCATCGCGGTCGGTGATGACGACGACCTGCGCCCCGAGTGCCTGCATGGCCAGGATGGACGCGCGGTTGGCGTTAGGATCGGTCACGACGGGTGAGTTCGTACCCGCGGCGAGCACAGGTGGCGGCGAGCGCGATGCCCAGGTTGCCCGATGACGACTCGATCACCCGCCCCGGGGCCGAAAGGCCTCGCGCCTCGAGATCGTCGAGCAGCGCCACCGCCGTCTTCAGCTTGATGGAACCGGTGGGGTTGAGCCCCTCCAGTTTGAGGAGTACCTCGACGCCCGGAACCAGGCCGGGCAGTTCGAGAAACGTGTCTTCCCGAATGACATCGTAGACGTTTCTGTATATCAAAGTTCACCCTTACTGAGTTCGCCTTCCGGTCCAGCGTCACACCGGCGTGCCAATCGCCTTATTCGATTCCCCATTGCGCCCCCGCCCAGGCCCGGCCATGCTATTAATGAGAACTCAAGTCTTAGAGGCTGGCCAGGCCTTCTAGCTGCGAGAAGGCAGCCCTTGACCTCCCGGAACTGGGTTTCGGGTAACTGGCAGATCCCGGCGAGGCAATGGATCCAAACGCCGGGCTCCGCCGGTTGGGCGCGCTCATGCAGCGTACAACCGCGCTGCGCACCCCGCAACGAATCCTTGATCGAGCCATCCCAGACATCTGTTTCGGTGCACGTCCTGGGGGCGCGCTCCCTGAAGTCACGGTATTGCCTCTTGACCCGTACCTCTCCATTCGGGCAGCATGATGGAGGCTCGACGACAGCGAGGTTGAATCCATGCTTACTCGACGTTACCCTCCGTTTCATCTCACCATCAGCGTATGCGACTCCTCTGATCATTGCATCAGGCCACATAGCCTTCTGTTCCATTCGGACAACGCCCAGGCGTCCATGAGATCCAACTCGGGATAGTCCTGCGCTCAAGTCGTCCCCGATGAACAGGCGCAACGCCGCTCCAGAACCCGCCGCTCCACGTCGATCTTGGAGAACCACCAGCGGCCTCGTGAACCAGCGCGATCGACTTTCCCGGGCCGACCTGCAGGGGCACGACTTTTCGTCAGGACTGGAAGTCCTGAAGGCGAGAGTGCTCATCTGCTCTGCCGACGGCTGTCCAGCAACGGCTGTCCAGCATGAGTCTGCCGGATGGCTTACTCCCAGAACTCATGAGGAGGCGCACATGTCCGCTGACCGGCCCAGGTGCGCTCGGCACGGCACCGTCCATTCCTGGTTCGAGCCCTTAGCTGCGTACAGCGACGCCGTCGCCGTGGAAAGCGGGGACTGAGGCGATGGCCAGCAAACCAACGCTCCTCGTCGTCTACGACATCGGCAGCCTAGGCCCGACCCGCCTCGCCGAGGCGGCACAGCAGAACGACTGCGACCTGGTGTTCCTGGCCGCCGCGACGGACCATGTCCGCGAGATCTTCCCGGTTCTGGACATGGTCGGCACCGTACTCGACACCTCCAGCCTCGCGCCCGACGACCTTCTGCGCAGCCTGAGCGCGCTGCGCCCAGCGGGGATCGTGACGTTCAGCGAAAATCAGATCGCGACCACGGTGCGCCTGGCCGAGTCGCTCGGCCTTCCCTACCACCAGTCGGCCGACCTGGAGGCGATCACACACAAGGACCGACAACGCGAGCGTCTGTCCGAGTCGGGGGTCGAGCAGATCCGGTTCTTCACCCTCACCACACCGGAGCAGGCCGACGAAGCGATCGCGCACGTCGGGCTTCCTGCGATCTTCAAGCCGGTCGTCGGCACGTCCAGCCGGAACACCACCGAGGTGGCGACCCCTGACCAATGCCGGGACGTGCTCGCAGCCGTGTTCAGCCGCGACGGTGCCCGGCCCGCGGAGACCGCGGTGATCCTCGAGGAGGTGCTCGTCGGCCGTCCCGTGCCCGCTCCGTGGGGCGACTACATGGCCGTCAACTGCGTCGCGACCAACGACGACGTCCTCCCGGTGTTCGCCACCAGCAAGTTCGCCCTAGCCCAGCCGTTCCGCGCGCGCGGCGGCTACGGCGAGCGCTCCATCGTGCCGGACGCCGAACTCCAGGCGGTGCGGGAACTGGCGTGCCGGGCCGTGCGCGCCGTGGGGGCACACGGCATCGCGGATGTGGAGATCAAGCTCACGCCGTCCGGGCCGCGCGTCATCGAGGTCAACGGCCGCCTCGGAGCCTGGGTCGACGACCTAGCAGTCCGTTCCCAGACGAGCGACCCCGCACAGATCGCGGTCCGCGTCGCGCTGGGACGCCCCGTCGAGGCCCCTGTCGACCAGAAGAGCGGCCCGATCGCCTTCCACTACCTGGTCCTCCCGCCGGTAGCGGCCCGCCGGGTGCGGGCGATCCGCGACGTACAGGCGCTGCGCCGCCTGCCGAACGTGGACCGCGTCTCCATTCTGGCCGAACCGGGCGCGCGCGTGGACTGGCAGCTCGGCACTATCAGCAACGTCGCGGCCGTGACCGGCACCACCCGCACCCACGAGGAACTGGCCGAGACCGTGTCCGCGGTAGAGGGCACCGATTGGATCGACTATGACCGCTGACTCCCTTTCCCTGGCGATCTTCGCTCTCGACGCCGCCGCCGCCAGGCTGCGGCGGCTAGTCCGTAGTTCCCCCAGCGATCCGTGCGTTGGACCGTTTACCTGGGCTTTCGTGATGTACGGGCCGGGGTGCTGACTACGCCGGTGCTGGCTACGTGATCCCGAGGCGGTGGCTGACGCCGAGCAAATCGAAGGCTTGTCGCTGGAGGGCGGTAGGTGTGGTGACGAGCCGGAAGCTGGGCAGTGCGGGGTCGGCGGGGGTGATGGTGTTCAGGCAGATGGTGCCGAGGTCGGCGAGCAGGGTGGCGAAGCTGTGCACCGGGAGGTCGCCGGGGGTTTGCCTGGTGGCGGCCTTAGCCAGCGCGCGGGGGGAGCGGGCGGCGGGGGCGACCGGGCTGGGCCGGGCGGCGGAGGCGGTTTGCTTGTCATCATCAGTGAACAGCACAGGCGCGAGGCGGCGCTGCATGTGCCAGCTGATGTAGTACGACAGCATCCGCAAGAACACGTGCGCCCGGACCCGGTCCTCGGTGCGGTGGCGGATGGGCCGGATGCCCAGGTTTGTGCTGAAGGCGCGGAAGGCCCGCTCGACCTGGGCCAGGGCCTTGCAGGAGGAGACGACCTCCGGGCTGTCGAGATCGGCGGGCCCGACGCTGGTGCGCAGGACGTAGATGCCGTCGAGCTTTGCCTCGGCAGCGATGGAGTCCTGGTCGCGGGCGTACCGGATGCTGTCGCTGGTGATCTCGACGGTGAAGTGCCTGGCGACCTTGCGCCGGCTGAGGACCCTGTCGGCGCGTACGGCGATCTTGTCCTTGCCGCGAAGCGGCGCGCGGGCCCGCGCGCAGGCCGCTGCTATTTTCTCCAGGTCAGCCTCGGCGGCCGCGAGGAGGCTTTCCCGTTTGCGGGCGCGTCCGGTTTCCAGGAACGGGTTCATGCAGGCGACCAGCCGCTCGCCGGGGAAGTCCGGGGAGGTGATCTCGGCCAGGTCCTGGGTGTCGAACAAGGTCAGCTGCAGGTCTCCGCCACGGACCAGCTTCTTGACCTGCGGGGCGCGCAGCGCGGTGATCCAGTCCAGGCCCGCGGGCCGGACATCCTCGCGCAGCCGCGCCGCGGTCAGCATGCCCCGGTCCCCGACCAGCACCACCTTCGCGATCCCGAACCGGTCCTTGAGCTTCTGGACCTGGCTGGCCACGGTGGCGGGGTCGCCGGTGTTGCCGGCGAATACCTCGATCGCGACCGGGACGCCGTCTTTGCTGGCCAGCAGCCCGTAGACGATCTGCAGCCGGCCCCGGACCCCGTCCTTTGGGTGGCCGATCGCGCCCAGCGGGCAGGTCCGCCCCTCGAACGCGGCCGAGGACACGTCATACAGCACCAGGGTGCCGCCGGCCAGGTGCTTCGCGGCCAGCGCGTCCTGGATGGCGTCCTGCCGGCCGGCCAGGTAGTCCATCGCCGCATACAGGTCATCCTCATCGCAGCCGCCCACGCCCAGGAC